>JASCXY010000264.1 GCA_030012235.1 Balneolaceae bacterium ANBcel3
TACCGTTGAATAACACGATGATAATTCGATGTACTTCTGTTTTGTCTAAAACCTTATGTACCGAATAGACGGTTGTGAAATTATAATAACAACAAAATAAGGGTGTAAATACATTGATGTTAGTGCTTCTTTTGATAGCTGCTGGTTCCTTGGGGGCATCCGTCCGATTTTCTACAGAATGGCTGATAAGACGAATAGTAGGTACCGATACATCATTAGGGACCTGGGTATGCAATATGGGCGGTTCATTACTTGCTGGTTTCGTTATGGGAAGCGTGATGTTTTTTGAATATACCGAAATGTCGTTGATAATTAGTGTTGGTTTTGCAGGTTCCTATACGACGTTTTCTACCTGGATGCTTCAGGCGGCGGTGTTTATCCAATCCGGTTTATGGAGGGACGCGTTTTATTCCATTTTTGGAAGTATTGGAGCAGGCGTTTTGTTTGTTTTCATAGGATATGCATTAGCCGAAAGTCTTTTTCGTTAAATATGAGACGGATCTTTTTTGAAGGTTCCTGATTATTTATGTTTTTTATAGTAAAGGGTCTATTCGCGATTATTATGTGGTGTAATTATCTTCTTTTTGTGTTATAAACGGCAGGGGGTAGATTTTTGTTGATAACAGTGGAGTTCAATTATTTTGGTTAAAGCGGCATCATTTTTCAGGTTTTTTCGTTGTAAATGTATGGTTTACAGTTGATGTTTGTCTTATAGCTAAAAAAAATACCGGCAAAAATGTAAAAATGTACGTGAAGAAGTTCGATGCCATACTCTCCGGGCTGATGATACGTTTTATGATTTTTTCCGATGTACCGATGTCTTACTTTGAAGAATACATCTCAAAAGGTTGATAGCGCCATCCTTTCTATGCCACTGAATATTAAGCCATATATCCCGGTAATACTGCTTTTGCTTTTGACGCTCGGTTGTGGAAGCTCCAGAGACCCTGGAGTTCGTACAGGGGCGCACATAGGTGTTACAGATGGTGAGCCCCAAATCGTAATGTCAGCCGTGGCTATGATGGCGCCGGATGGACGCCCGTATCTTGATATTTCGGTTGATATGGTTTTACGAAGCCTGATATTCAGAGAAGACGATGGAGAAATGGCTGCCGATGCAATCCTGCAGACCGAGGTATACCGGGCTATTGAGGATTCTGAGGATGATTTTGCACGCGTTGAGATGAAAAGAGAGCACATCCGTGCAGTGCGCCCCAGGCAGGGAAGTACACCGAGCCGGGATTTTATTTCTTATAACACAAAGGTACCGGCAAAAGCAGGTTATTACAGAGTCTTTGTTACCCTTGAAGATCAACACTCCGGAAAATCGGTCACCAGAGGTACATCGGTTACGGTATATGATGGTACCGATAAAGAACCGGCATTGACTCATGTTCTTTTAAGGGGACGGGATCATCGGGCGGAAAGTTTTGAAGTCCCTCTTTCCACATATAGTGTACCTGGAAGAATGGACACCATTCGTTTTGAATTCCAGGTCTATCGGCCGGAAGATGCTCCTGTATTTATAGTTGAAACGAATCTGAAAAAATTTGAGTCGGATACCGCTCCCGCCAGGGCAATGGCAGCCGTAACACCCACTCGCGGGTCCCTGCCTTACAGGGGGATCAATTATAACAGAAGGGAGACCCTGGAAAGCAGCCGCCGGGTCTTAGAGCAGGAAACGGGGGTAATTACCATTGAATATGCGACAAAACGTCCGCCAGTCGGGAATTATAGGTTTGAAGTCCGTGTAACGCCGGAAGAAGACCCATCAGAGGTGTTGTTTTACAAAGCAAGGGATTTTGCCTCCATGAGTGATCATTTTCCTTTTATTACTTCTGTCAAAGATCTGGCGGAGCCTCTCATTTACTTAATGGGGCAGCGTGAGCATCGCAGGCTGATGCGCATAGAGGATCCGGATTCGCTGAAACGGGCCATAGACCGCTACTGGCTTTCCAATCTGGGGAATAAAGAACAGGCATCGCGTGTCATAGAAGCGTTTTATAGCCGGGTGGAAGAAGCCAATCAGCAGTTTTCGACCTATAAAGAAGGGTGGAAAACCGACATGGGGCTGGTTTACATTCTTTTTGGTCCACCCTGGTATGTGGAACGTTCTCTTGATCGGATGGTCTGGATCTATGGATATGATCGTCAGGACCCGAGGAGAGTATTCTATTTTCAACGAACCAGAGGTGATACAAGGTCGCAGCCCTTCGACCACTATGTCTTGCAGCGAAGCCCGCAATATCACGGAATTGAATACGAGCAAATACAGCGCTGGCTGTCCGGATCTATTTTGATTCGGCCCATTTAAATAGCCTGTTTTTTTTGTTAAAAAAAGTAAACCCGGGGGCAGGGTAGGTTAGGTTAGAAAAAGAACGTACATATAACGATACAACAATGTCATTTTGACTTTGAGGGCAGCAAGAGATTCTTTTTTTTTAAAATAAAATGGAAGTTATGCCCGGGTAGGCTTGCCTGTGTAAGGTTTGATGGTTTCCGTTCTTTTAGATGTATAAGATTCATTTATAATGAAGCAGGCCAGAGGGCGAAAATGGACGTTTCTCTTATGATAAATCATGGAATAAAAGCCGGTTGGTTTTTCAGAGGTTGCAAGGATATTATTTTGATAACCTTTTTTAAGGTTATCTGATTGCTGGGGATGTGAATATAAGGATACGAATCTAATAGCAACAGAAGACTTGGTTCATGGGCTTTTTTTGAATGTTCATCAAAGATCAAACTTTCAAAAGCTACCAATATGGATTTTTTGTCGTATCTAAGCGTGGGTAACATCTACATATTACCCGTTGCTGGCACCTTGCTGCTTCTGACATTATTTTTAAACAGGAAAAAGAAAGAAACAGATAAAAAGGATTCTAAGTATAAGGTATATAGCACATTGTATGTTGTGGGCAGCTTATTTTTGGTGTTTGTTGCTGTGACCATGACCGTTAATTCAATCATATACTCCATG
>JASCXY010000265.1 GCA_030012235.1 Balneolaceae bacterium ANBcel3
CAAAGGCTCTGAAACGATTGAATGGATCGGCAAATCGGATGGAACGTATTCTGTTCGCTCGTTAAAAAAAAATCATTCTCCGGGAACCAGGATCTACCTTCGTTGTAAACAAGGAAGCGAGGACTTTTTCCAACTGAAAAAGTTAAAAAAACTACTTACCCATTATGGCTGTTTCCTGCCCTGCTCAATAACCCTTTCAGATACGGAAAGCCACTTTTTGATTCATCAAGAAAAACCTTTCTCATTTGATCAGGAGAGCATCCGGAATCTCGATAAAAAAGCTGTACTGGAATATGGGCGGAGCATATTCGACGAAGAGTTCATCGATTTTATTCCGTTGAGTTCCGAAACCGGTGATGTTTCCGGGATAGCATTTGTCATTTCGCACAAAATAAATCCAACCGTAAGAAAGAAACACCGGGTTTATATCAAGAAGATGTTTCTTTCGGAAAGTGTTGACAACCTGTTGCCAGACTGGGCTTTTTTTGTGAGATGCATCGTAAACGCCAACAACCTGCAGCCCACAGCATCCAGAGAAGAAATTTATGAGGATATAAAGCTCATAAAGGTTCAACACGAGCTGAGCAACTGTATCCGGGAATATTTTATCAACAAAGCAGCGTTTGATACGCAGACTTTACAAAAAATAATATCCATTCATCGCCTTGCGATCAAGGCGATGGCTATTGATGACAATGAGTTATATGAACTTGTTGTCCGGTGGCTACCCTTCGAAACATCCTTGGGAGATCTGACCATTGAAGAAATATTTAAAAAAACAACGACTATCCAGTACACACCAAATATCGATGAATTCAGACAGATTCAGAGAATATCAGCAGCAAAGTCTTTTTGCATACTAAACTGCGGTTATGTGTACGACATAGATATGGTAGAAAAACTACCGAACGTCTTTCCGGATATAGAAATTGAGCGTATCAGGCCTACGGATATTTCAGAGTCGTTTACGGAACTTAGTCACACAGAAAGGGAACTCGCATACGCGTTCACCAAGACAGCCAATGCCGTGTTGCAGGAATATCATTGTTGCGCCCTGATAAAAAAATTTATCCCAAAAGAACTTCCCGCTTTATTTATTATCGATGAAGAAGCCGATTTTTTGCGAAATATAAACAACACAAAAGAGATTTCTAACCCTCTTTTTTCCTCTGTATTAGGCGATCTCTCACAGAATATCCAGGCATCCACTCAAGCCCGGCTATGCTTCAATTTTAACAATCCGATCATCGGGAAATTAATAGAGAGCCAGGATAGCAAAATAATCCAGATGTCAACCGAAATCATTTATATTCAATCACTTTTATTAGGCCACTATCCCCTTAATAATAAAGAAATGAAACTTCTGAATGGCAGCTTGCTAAACCTCATTGAGCACAAGCTCTAATACCATTTCGTTCCAATCAAGAACTATGACCGAATTAGAAAAAATCGACGAATTACTTGAGCAGATATCGGATTTGCCCCCTACTCACACAAAACTGCTGCTGCTGAAAGAAACCGCGAAAATTGCGGATTTTATAAAAGATATTGATCTGGGACAGTATATCCGTAAGAACATTGTTGAGGTGGGCTTGAAATCGGGCGATCCCCTTGATGCCATTGCCGCCTTTTCCTGGCTGTTATCAATGAAGGATCAGTACCCGGAAGATTTCGATGATGATAACTATATCCTCTGGCAATATAAGTGGATATTAGAGCACATTGATAATTTTCCGGAGATATCTCTGTCTAAAATTGAGGATATGTTCGAGGACATGAACGTGAGGTATTTAAGAGAGGAATTAAGTTTAAGACCTTATTATAATCTTCAGTGCCGGATGCATATGAGAATGGGGAACAAAGATCTGGCAACTTCCTGCTATCATAAGTGGATGGATACGCCCAAAGATGAGGGCAGTGACTGTTATGCCTGTGATGTTGATTCCCAGGCAGAGTTTTTGATTTTTTCCGGAATGTATGAAAAAGCGATTGAGGTGGCTGCACCTATTTTAAATCAAAAAATCAAATGTTCGGAGATTCCGCATCTGACTTTCCCCCGGTTTCTTTTGCCCCTTTTGGAACTCGGCGATTACCAAAGAGCTGAGCTTCTACATGAAAAAGGGTATAAACTGGTTTCCAAAACTATAGGGTTTATGCCTTCCATCAGCAGCCATATGCTATACCTGGCATTAACTCATACGGATAAGGCTTTGAGTCTTTTTGAAAAGCATTTTAGCTGGGCTTTTTATTCGATTAATACATATCACCGGTTCCTGTTTTATCTTTCTTCTCTGGTTTTGTTTAGTCGTCTGGAAAAAACGGGCGTCCGTTCGGTTTCCATTTCGCTTCAGAAAGAGTGCGATATATTTGAAAAAGAAAACCTTGAAGATCTCTCTTCCGTAGTTGTATGGTTTAAAAAAGCCACCCTTGATCTGGCAACTGTCTTTAATAACCGTAACGGTTCTGATTTTATGAATCAGTTTGTGGATGATCGTTTAAAGCTCATTGACCGTACTTTTTAATCCGGTGATCGTCAGAAACAGTTTATGGGGGTCTTTCAATGTTGTTCTATGTTGAATTTACCCGCTTCTTATTTATAAAACGTTTTTGTTTATACCAATTGGCATTGCTGCCACTTGCCCCTTGAATCATTGTACACAGAAACCTTTTTCTGTCTTCAGAACCGTAATGAAACGATAGCCCACCTCTACGACCAAACCGGATCCCCTTTTCGACGTTCACTTGGATTATTTCCTGATTGAAAACCGGGGGATTGAAAAAAGAACCGGCCGTATCTTGTAAAAGGTTTATTTTGATATCTATAACACACACATATTTAATAAAACGGACAGACCACCAGTGTCCGTGTTTTACTGCGATCTCTTTCCATAACTCTATATAGCTTATGCGAAAGCGCCGATACTCCTCAAAAAAGCGATTTTTTGCTTGTTTTTAGCAAT
>JASCXY010000266.1 GCA_030012235.1 Balneolaceae bacterium ANBcel3
GATGACGATGGGCGCGGGTGCTACGCTTGGACAAGTGTATGTGAGTCCCGACGGGGATGATGGTGCCGGTGGTAACGGTACTGTTGCCAACCCCTGGCTGACGCTGCAAAAAGCAGTGGATGAAGCCGATGCCGGTGATACCATATATATTATGACCGGTAATTACACTACTGCTCAATACGCAGATACCGATAAAGACCTTACGTTTACAACGTATGTCCGATCTGATATCCCGAATGCGGTATTTGAATCAACAGTTACCATTGAAGGAGAAGCAGAGATTGATATCGTGTTGTCTTCCGACAATTTGGTGTTTCAAAGCACATTAACCATTGATGATGCTACGGTAACCGGAAACGGCGACTATATTTCTTTTGGCAATATCAATGTTCAGGGCGGTGGAGCGCTGACCCTGGCCGGTGATGTTGAAATGGGAAATCTTCTTGTAATGGGAGCCAGTTCAGCGGATTTTACCGGAACACTGGAGGCTGGTAGTATTAGTATCTCCGATAATGATGGCGAAGTGACGGTAGCCGGTGTTACTGAAGCTGGAAGTGTTTCAGTTGTTATGGCCGGAACCCTTTCTTTGGGAGACGATGCTGATATTAACGCGCTTTCCATAGGTGCTGGCGGTACGGCTACGGTTCAGGGGGATCTGGATGTTGCTTTGAGTGTAGACCTGAATGGCGCGGATGCCGAACTGACCGTTTATGGCGATCTGGAAGCCGAAGGTGATGTCTCACTTGCTGATGATACCGATGCTACGGTACACGGCGATGCTACCATGGTTGCTCTATCCGTGGGCGATGACGCAACCTTTACCGTAAACGGAAGCCTGCTTCAGCCGGAAGGTGATGTTTCTGTTCAACCGGATGGAACCATCGTTCTTGGCGGCAACACGTTGATGTTGCTTGCTGAAGATGGTGTATGGCAAAACGTAAGCCAGGGCGGACGGATTACCGGTGATGGCGAAGTGCTGATCACTGGAGCGGTTACTCTTGGCGGTGGTGGTATTGCCATCGCAGTAAAACTTACACTGGATGCCGATGGCGCCCTCGATCTGGGTGGCGAAACACTGGTTCTCCACGACGATTTTGAAAACGAATCGGGTTCTACATTTACTCACGGAGGCGGTGTTCTTGAATTCTCCGGAGAAAAAGCCCAGATGTTCTGGCCTCGTGGTTTGGTTGCAAACGACCTGGTGGTAACCGGCGACGGTACAGAGCTGACAACCCGAACGACCCTTCGTATTGAAGGCGATTTTGAGATTGGAGTTGATGCTTCTGTAATCCTTGGTCTTGAGGGAAGCAGCGACCACGCGGTACATATCCGTATGCAGGATGACGGAACGTTTGACAACGACGGTGGCTATACTTCTCCTGAAGCGGTTCGCGGTTTTGTGATTATTCAGGATGGTGCAGATGTCACCCTCGATGGCGATGGTGTTTTTGGAAACCTGGATATTCGTGACGGTTCAGCTACGCTCGCCGATGAAATTCTGTTTTCCGGTATTTTAATCGTGGCAGTGGATGGAGAGCTTGATCTTGATGGCAACGACCTGACCATTACCGATACGTTTATTGCGGTTTCAGACGTGACTGTAAATGCCGAAGGTACCGGTGTCATTGGTGGCGGAAGCTTCGCGGTAGACGGAGACGCGCTCTATGATCTTCTTATTACCGGAGATCTTGGTGCTGTGTATGTAGCTGATCAGGAAATCGCCGAAGAAGGCATTCGCCATCTTACAATTAGTACGGAGTCTGATAATGTATTTTACACCGTTGCAGCCAGCGAAGTAACCATCGCAGGTGTTCTCACCATTGAGGACGATGCGTTGTTTCATATTATCGAAACCGACAGCGAGTTCGTTGTTGTGACCAACAATCTGGTGCACACCATTGGTGGTGGACTGGATGGCCGGCTGGTTGTTGATGCAACCGGTGTCGAAGTAAATGGCACAGCGGATGGTGAATCTATTCTTTATATTCTTGAGGTGGAAGAAGATGCTTCTGTCACATCCAATGGACTTAAGGGAATAGGAGACGTCATTGTATACGGTGATGCGGTAGTAACCATGAGTGATGATGACGCTATGGCTTGGTTGCCGAGTATCATAGAAGGCGATATTGAAGTGCATTCCGGTTCGCTTACCCTGGATCTTGGCGATGATGACCGTGTGATAGTTGGCAATGTAACCATCCTTGCTGGCGACCTTATTCTTGCCAGTAATATTGAGGTAACTGGAACCACCAATCAAACCGATGGCAACCTGGTTCTTGGCGCGTATGACTATGTTGCTAATGCTCTCTTTACGCACGATGGCGAAGGCGATATCACAGCCACAACCGGGTATTTGGTACTTAATGATGAAGACCTGAATACACATAACGATTTGAGCATCGTTAACCTGCGCGTTGCGGCGGATGCTACGATCGATGATGCTGGAACGGCGGATCTGGTGACCATTACAGGCAACCTGCACCAGAATGCTCATTTGACGCTTTCAAACCTGGATCTGGTTCTCGTGAACGCCGATTACTTGTATGAAAGTGGCACAATCACTGGCAATATGGTCTTTGAAGGCGTTGACCTGACGCTTGAAGCGGCTCCAACGTTTGATAACCTCGTAGTGGACGGCAACCTGAACTTGATTCAGGGTGGCGTGGACAGCGATGTAGAGCAGAATGTGACCGTAGGTGGTACAATTTTTACCCATACATCCGGCGTCATCACCCTGGGCGTTACAGCCGGTGCTGACGACAATACGCTGATCGTTTCTGGCGAGTATGTGCGCACCGGCGGTTCGTATGTGGCCAACGACGGCTTCCTTATTTGGGATAATGATGATGTGACCGTAGGCGAAGGCCTGGTTGTTCCGAATCTTGCAGTAGAAGGTACTGTCAACTTGCAAGACGACGAAGCTTTCACGGTTACTCATATTTTGGG
>JASCXY010000267.1 GCA_030012235.1 Balneolaceae bacterium ANBcel3
TGTTTCAAATCGCTTCCCTGCTCTGTTACCAAACTTCACATTCAGCCATTCAACCGCATTGCGGCAATGCCTCCACCATTCATCACGATGCTCTTCGATTAAGTCTGGTGCATTCTTGTACCCCATTCCGAGCAACTCTCTTTGCCAAAAACGAACAACCTCCTCCATTCCATGTGCAGCGCCCTCCTCTCCGGATTTCGCAGCCTGGGTAAAGAGTTCCTGCTGACCCACTGTACTGTCTCCGGATGACCCGGACCATAACCCAAGGCCTATGCCTTTCTCCAGTGTCCGGTGAATCAATGTTCCCACATCCGCCGCATGGATTCCTTTGAATGTGGCCATCTCTGCAGACGTTTCCTTATCCCGCAAGAAGTCTTCTCCCTCTGAATCCCGTTCTGAACCTTCCTTATCCTCCAGAGACGATGCGGTTTTAACGCCTTCTGAAATGTTACCGTATGCCTTTGCAAATGAGGGACTTTCCCTGCTCAGCAATATTTTTTCTACCGGTATTTCGTTATCCTTGACAGTGCGGGCAGGTGCATTCAGATATCCTGGTGAGGCAAGCTCCTCCAGGCCGTCCGCATCCAATGTTTCCAAGACCATTGATGTTCGTTTACTTTCAGCCTCCCCGGAGCTCTGTTCTTCCGATTTCCAGCAAATATGTTCCCGACCTTCGTTCTCTTCAAGCCATTTATCCACATAAGAAGCCATTGTACCGCTACTTGAGGCCTTTTTCGGCCGCACCTTACTCAGCAACAGGTGCGTTTCTGCACGCGTAACGGCTACATAAAACAATCTTTTCAACTCTGCAATCTCCCTTTGTCCCTGTTCATCCTTTAATAGCATGTGTAAAAAAGAGGACCCGGCATCTTCGTCTGAATCTTTATCAGCTGCTTTATAAGAAACCGCCGGCTGTAACTGACTTTCCTGGTCAGATGCCGCTAAAAAGAGATGGGCGTTTTGACCACCTGCATACATATCGGGGATGACAACCATAGGAAACTGCAACCCTTTGGATCCGTGAATCGTCATCAGCTGGACTGATGCCGGGTCGGGATGCTCGGCGTCTGCTTCCTTGGCTTCCTGGTCAATTCGATCCGACAAAAACCGGTGGATTTCAAACAGGGTTCCTTTACCGGAAGACTCAAAGTCACGAATCATATCCAGCAGTTTTACAAGATTTTCTCTTGCCTGAAGATCGTTGGCAAAACCACCAAACCAGGGACCATCTGTAAAAAAAGCTTTTTCAAGCAACTCAGACACCCGAAATACCGGTATCCCCTCTCTAAGTTCTTTCAAAAACTGCAGGCCATGCTTAAGCACGAAACGATCATCATCGTTCAGAAGATTTTTGGCCCAGGTGTCCTGATGTTCCAAAGCCATCCAGAAATGGGTGTATTCATACGGATTCTGATCCATAGCCATACGTATACCAAGCAACGCAGAATCTGAAATCCCAACCATTGGCGACCGCAGCACCCCTGCGAGAGAAAGGTCATCAAATGCATCCAGCAAAAAAGAAACCAGCAGCCAGGCATCCAGAACTTCCCTTTTACTAAAGAAAGAGACCCCTTTGGCTACAGTATAGGTCAGGCCGGCCTCGGTCAGCGCCTGCTCCATTGCATGTATATACGAACGCCGCTTATACAAAATCCCAACAGCCGGTTTTTCCTCCTGCATTAGTTCGGTTATGCGCTCATATTGAGGTACCTCCCCTTTTTTTACCGAGAGTAAAAAAGCAGCGATACGCCGGGCTTCCAGGAGATGAATGTTTTCAAGCAGATTGCGGGCGGCGACAGAATCCCCGTCCTTTTTGTCCACTTCCTCCGACAAATCTTTATAATTCGCTGAAAAAATGCGGACTTCTCCATCGGCCCGGGCATTTTTTGAAAGTCCTTCAGGCGGAGGCTCAAGGGGCTGATGCCAGGCTTCAAACGAAGAAGCTTCTTTTTCTGATGGAAATACCGAACGAAACAAACTATTGGTAAACGATAAAACGGCATCATTGGAACGGAAGGAATAGAGCAGAGGCACTCTCAATAACCACTCAGAATCGTTGTGATCTCTCAAATCAGCTTCAACTTCCTTCATCAGGGCGACATCACCACCTCGAAATCGATATATGGCCTGTTTTACGTCGCCTACAATGAATACCTGGCGACCTGACTCTTTTGAAGAGGACTCGCTATCCTGCGAAGCGAGCATGCGGATGATATCCCATTGACGACGGTCTGTGTCCTGAAACTCGTCCACCATAATCTGATCAAAACGACTTCGAATCTGTGCTATGACTTCCGGATGCTCGGTTAAAAGCCGGTGCGTCAGCCATATCATATCGTCATAGTTAAAAAAACCTTCACGAATACGACAAAATCTCATCAGATAGAGCCAGCGGAGAGAAAGCCCGGCGAGATCCTTCATATTCCAATAAGCCTCGGAATTGGCATCGAATACCTGTTCCCCGGTATTATTATTCAATGTCTGCTCCACTTCCGGATCATCCAAAAAAGATGAAAGGGCTTTAAGGCCCTCATAATACCGGCCCGCCTCAGCCAAAAGAGCATCCAGATCCTCCCGGACCATTGAATCGATGTTCTTATCCGGTATTATTCTTTTGCTCAATTTCTTGTTCTTGGTGACAACTTCTCCCTCAAACAACTCCCGGGTGTTTTTTGGACGCTTTTCCGGCTTTTTAAACCACTCCGGATGGGCTTCAAAAGCATTAAGAACAGGTGTTACCCGTGTTTCAAGTTCTTTCTCCCACAGATTCCGGGCTTTTTTCAGCTTTTCTATATATCCGGCAGGAGTACCATTTGCCATTTCGAAGAGACTGGACTCGTCCATGCGGCAAATTTCGTTGATATAGTCCTCCAGAACGGATTTGCTCAGCCTCGAAAGCTGTCGCTGCAATGCCGGCAGG
>JASCXY010000268.1 GCA_030012235.1 Balneolaceae bacterium ANBcel3
GTTCCAATCATACCAAATGCCGGAGAGTAAGTCGCCATCGAATAGAGCACATTGATAGAGACTTCAACCCTGCGTTCAATACTTTTTATCTGGTCTGCCAGGATGATTTCAAGATTTTCTTTTGTGACACCATCAATGGCCAACTGGAGACCGTTCTTGAGAAAGCTATCTTCAATGTATTGCACATCGCTATCCAGCGGGATAAGCCCGCCTCTCCTGGCCCTTCGGGCAAAAAGGTTCATGAGCTCAATATCCGTCCGCAAGTCAACCGCCCGGGTTTTCATCATACCGCGGATGGTCAAAAAACTGTCGCTGATGTTATCCCAGCTGTAGTTGACCATCGTCGCAGCGATGACTCCGCCCATTACAATGAGGAATGAGGAGAGGCTGGCAAAGGCTAAAAGGCTGCCCTGGGTTACAATGGCAATACCTACCAGGCCAAAGCCGCCGATAAATCCTATGAGTGTTGAACGATCTAGCATACACAGGTTATCGGCAGCCTGTCTTGAAAATCAAGACAGGCCCGGAGATATTTTTAAGCTTTATCGCTTGAGATTTACAGCCTCCATCAACATTTCATCGGCTGTAGAGATTACCCTGGCGTTAGATTGATAGGCACGCTGTGAGGTAATCATCTCCGTAAACTCTTTGGCAAGATCTACATTGGAGCCCTCAAGGGAACCAGCATTTACACTGGCTGACATATTTTCCGGTGTGTTCACAAACACTTCACCAGCCGCGGAAGTAGCTCTGAAAAGGCCGCTTCCCAACATTTCCAACCCATTTTCATTCTGGACTTCGGCAAGAGCGATTTGTCCTAATATCTGGTTTTTTCCATTATCAAAAATACCCTGAAGCCGTCCATCGGCATCAATGGCAACATCAAGCAACTGTCCCTGAGCCGCTCCATCCTGAGAAAGCACTTTGGCTGTATTGGTTCCGGCAAACTGAGTGAAACCGGCACCTTGCTGGCTATCTCCCATTTTGATGTCAAAATTGAAGGTTTTGGTATCCGTGGGGTCATTTGGATTAGGGACTACAAAGTTTTCAAGCTCCAGGACAGCACTACTAAGCAGATTTCCTGTCTCGTCATCGTCTTCTCCCTGGAACGTAACTACATCGAATTCATAAATATGGGCGGTGTAATCGGGATCATCCGGATCGCCAAATTCAGGAAACTCCACTCTCGGAAGCCACTGATTTTCACCCAGATTCTGGAATTCAACAACTATAGAATACGGATTACCAAGACGGTCAAAAATGGTAGTACTCATTTTAATGGCATTTTGTGCCCCTTCCGGATGGTCACTTGGAAGGTTTCCGGTCAGAACTACTTCACTGGTAGATTCTGGCGGCAACACCTGGTTAAAATCAACGATCAGATTCTCTGTGGGTCCGCCCGGATTGACATGGCCACTGCTATCCGCAATGTATCCCTGAACGAACCGGCCACCCTGATCAACCAGATGCCCGTTTTTATTGAACACAAAGTTTCCGGCTCTTGTCATAAAAGATTGATTTTGCTGATCTTTTACTAAAAAATAACCCTTTCCTTCAAGGGCAAGATCCGTTCCTTTTCCGGTATTCTGCATAACACCTTGCGTAAAATCACGGTCGATGGAAGAAACACGGACACCCAGTCCAATCTGATTATTCATCTGTGGAGAAGATTCTCCTCCAGAGTCTACACGGCCGAGCCGTTGGTTCATCAAATCTGTAAATGTAACACGGGAAGATTTGTATCCAATCGTTTCCACGTTTGCAATGTTATTACCGATCACGTCCATTTTGGTTTGAAACGATCGCAAACCACTTACGCCTGAATTTAAAGCTCTGATTAATGCCATAATTGATCTCCGTTATTTTCTTGTAAACAGCCTGTGTGCTGCCGGGCTATACGTGAGCCCTGTTTTAAAAAACTGATTGCTTATAGAGCCATGCCAACTTCCTGCACATCACCAATAGGTATATCCACACCATTTACGGTCAGCTTCACCCCGTCACCGGTATAACGCACTTTTGTAGCAATACCTTCGATATAGGTGAGTGCATCTACTTTGGATCCATCATCTGATGTGGCCTCAATAGCTACATAATAGTTGCCATCGGCCATTCTCTGCCCTGCATCGTTACGACCATCCCAGGTCCATTGATGATCCGAAGCCACAAGATTCTGGAGGCTTTCTCTTCGAACTTCCCTTCCGCTTTCATTCATAATAACAACATCCACCTTTGCAGCGGTGTTATTCAATTTAAACTGAATACTGGTCGACTCTCCGGGTGGAAGATGAATGGAACTGGTCAACGCTTTAACCGGTTTTCCGGCCAGGGAAGTGGCCATGGAGTTATTTAAACCCGCATTCATAGCCTTTTGACTTTCAAAAAGCCGACCAAGTCCTTCATTTACATTAATGAGCTGTTCCACCGAGTTAAATTGTGCCAGCTGCGATGCAAATTCTGCCCCGTCCAATGGGTTTATCGGATCCTGGTGCCGCATTTGAGCAACCAAAAGCTGCAAAAACTGCTGCTGCCCCATCTCGTTCCTTTTATTGGGGTCGGAGGATCTGAAAGCGGCCGAAGTTTGAGAGTTTATACTTTGAATATCCATAATATTAGAGTCTGTCGTTTCAGACGGTCCATTCCATTTGGTTATATCCAAAATCTCTGACCGGCTGTGGTGCAACTTTTTCTATTTGTACTTTCTGTGTTGTTTCTTCCGTATCAAATTTCAGACCATCTTTTTTCTCTTTACCGGAATTATTACCAAAAAAGGATTCAAAACCGTCCATTTCCCTTTGATCGACTTCGAGTTCGATCTGTATATCACACTCTTTTTCTAGATGTTCCCGAATTTCCTGCTGGTATTGATGGAATAACCGGGCCAGTTCCATATTGGCTGAGC
>JASCXY010000269.1 GCA_030012235.1 Balneolaceae bacterium ANBcel3
GCGCTTTCAGGTAACTGTAGAACTCTTGAAGAAGCTCAGCCTGGCCAATATCTGCCGGAGATACTTCCATCCCGGAGATAAACTCATTTACAAAAAAGAAATAATGGCTATTTTGAAGCAATGCAATCTCGAGGAGACTCTGTTGCCTTTTTTCTACATATACATCCGGCTCAATTCCAATACCTTCGTAGACGGTACGTCCGCTTTTGGTCGAAAAACGTGAACGAAGTGAATCCGGCACATCGCCTGTCCCGGAGATGTCTTCCCCGGAAACAAAAGGCGTGGATTGTATAGAGCGTCCGCTGGGTATAAAATACTTGGACGTAGTAATTTTCAATGCTGTATTATACGACAGTTCCCTAACCACCTGCACCAACCCCTTTCCAAAGCTTCGCTGTCCAACAATTACTGCACGGTCAAGATCCTGCAACGCTCCGCTTACAATTTCTGAAGCGCTTGCACTTCCGTGGTTTTGAAGCACTATAAGCGGCCGGTCTTCATACACCGGAGTTTCGGAAGTTGTGTATCTTTGATTGGCTCTGGAATAGCGCCCTTCGGTCCAGACGATACGTTCACCGGGCGGCACAAACTTGTCGATGATCTTAACGGCCTCTTCCAGTAATCCGCCCGGATTGTTTCGCATATCTAAAATCAAGCCATCCAGGGGGGCTTCTTTTTCGAGCTCAAGGATGGCCTCCCGGACTTCTTCGGCTGCATTTTGTGCAAAACGGCGTAGTAAGATGTAACCAATCCGCGAATCTGACTCTAATACGCCAAAAAAGGTGACATTTTTGACTTCGATGGTTTCTCTCTCGAGTTCAAAAATAAGGGGTTCATCAATACCGTAACGTTCAATCGTCAAAACAACGGCACTCCCCGGATCACCACGTAACAGACTTTGCAAATCATCGGCCGTCAAGCGGCTCACATCTACGTCATCGACTTTCTTGATAACATCACCGGCTTTGACTCCCCTTCGTTCAGCAGAATATCCTTCGACAGGAGCAATTACTACAAGCTGTCCGCCCCGGGCACCCACTTCCAGTCCAACTCCGGCATACTGTCCGGTAGTTACGATATCCATCCTTCTGCTTTCAGCCTCATCGATAAGAACCGTATAGGGATCCAGCTCATCCAGCATGGCTTCAATTCCCCGGCGTATGAGAATATCGGGATCTACATCATCAATATAGGCATTGGATAACTGCTCAAACACTTCACTGAAAATGGTAAAGTTTTTTTTGAGCTGAAAATAGGTATCCGTTTCTTTGGCGGTTGCTGAAGCCGTTGCCGCCGTTAAGAGGATTAGAATAAAAAAATTTCTGAGCGTAAAGCGCATGGCAAGTATTTGGATATCATCCAACAAGTTAAAAAACAAGCTTACGGGTTAGGTATACGTAACGTCTGTCCGGCATAAATTCTTGTTGAACTGAGATTATTCATTTGCTGGATCGCTTGTACCGTAGTATTAAATGTCCGGGCTATGGAAGACAAGGTATCGTTTGGCCGGACGGTGTACGCGCGGCTTTGCCCATCGGAAGTTGCCTGTGCCAAAGCTGTATTTACAGAAAAGCTATTTCTTTGGCTTCTTGTCATATCGGTCAGCCTTGCATATTGATCCCTAAACTGCGCAGGTACGTAGATCGTGAGCCGTTGACCCGGACGAATCAGGTTTCCAATATTATTCCAGGCCCGCACCTGCCAGGCCTGTGTATCGAACCATTCAGCAATATGTCCCACAGTATCACCCGATTTGACGACATAAGTTACTGCCGCTGAATTAGCCGGCCGGTTTGCACTTGGAGCCTGTGAAGGAGCCCGAAGCCTTGCTGTCTGTGCCCGGGAGGGCTCATCGGCACGAATAGCAATGTTGCTGCCACCAGGAATGGGGATGACCAGGTCCTGGCCGGGGTGGATGATACTAGAAAGCCCTTCATTGGCCTGATAGAGAGAACGGACGTTTGTTCCATATCGGTTGGCAATCAAACCGAGGGTTTCTCCCCTTTTGACCGTATGGATGACCATCTCGTTAATGCGCTTATCGTCCGGAATTTTGTTGTATGCTTCCAAAAAAGCGTCTTTGGTACCATACGGAATCTTCAGCGGATATGGATTATCTCCCGGTGGCGTTGCCCAACGAAGCAATTCCGGGTTGAGAGCGCGTAACTCCTGTGTCGATAATCCGGCACACTCAGCCAAAATAGACAGTTCTACTGAACCCTGAATCGGTACCACGTCAAATCGATAAGGCTCAACGTCATATTCAGCTTCAAAACCAAAATCTTCCGGATTCATGGCAATGAGTGTAGCTGCAATATAGCCCGGTACATAGCCACGGGTTTCTCTGGGCAGAAACGGGAAAATTTCCCAGTAATTTCGCACTCCTCCGGCAAGGCGCACAGAACTAAGCATCCTGCGTGTGCTCACATTATAATTTGCAAGGGCCAAATGCCAATCCCCGTTCCAATATTCATGTAAATCCCGGAGGTGCCGTGCTGCAGCACGTGTTGACTTAATGGGGTCGCGTCGTTCATCAATCCACCAGTTTCTTTCCAGTCCATATACCGACCCCGTCGCATAGATAAACTGCCATAAACCGACGGCCCGTGCATGAGAACTAGCAGTAGGTACAAGCCCGCTTTCAATCATGGAAAGGTGAATCAGTTCCTCCGGAACGCCTTCTTCCCTGAAAATCTCCCGCATCATCGGGAAATAATATGCAGATCGCTCCAACCAGCGCTCCATAATCTCGGGACGGCGCACCGTTAAGTAGGCGATGTGATTATTTACCTGCTGATTGCGTATCAGCGGGACTTGCGTTTTTTGCGTTTCCAGGTCTTCCGGAAGGACAAACGCATGATGATCAAACCAGTCCTCTTCTTCGGCACGC
>JASCXY010000027.1 GCA_030012235.1 Balneolaceae bacterium ANBcel3
CATGATGCGGCAGGTGCACACCGGAAAAGTTGAAATGCTCGCCCGGCGTGAAATGCTGGATCTGGTAAAAGTGGACGGCAAAGCCCGTGGAATTATCGTCCGTAACCTTACTACCGGTGAAATCGAGCGTTATGCCGGCGATGCTGTACTTTTGGGTACAGGAGGTTATGGCAATGTGTATTATCTTTCCACCAATGCAAAAAACTCCAATGCAACGGCATTATGGCGGTGCTATAAAAAAGGAGCCCAGTTTGCCAACCCGAGCTTTACTCAGATTCACCCAACCTGTATACCGGTATCCGGAAAGTATCAGTCCAAGCTCACTCTGATGAGTGAAAGCCTCAGAAACGACGGGCGGGTTTGGGTTTCGAAAAAAGAAAACGATAAAAGGCATCCGAGTGATATTCCTGATGAGGAAAGAGATTATTTCCTTGAGCGGAGATACCCCAGTTTTGGTAACCTTGTTCCACGTGATGTGGCTTCAAGAAATGCCAAATATGTGTGTGATGAAAACCGTGGCGTAGGTAAAACCGGCCTGGCCGTTTACCTCGATTTTCGGGATGCCATTAATCAGTTTGGTGAAAATACGATTAAGGCAAAATATGGCAATTTGTTTGCCATGTACGAAAAGATCACAGGTGAAAACCCGTACGAAGTACCGATGAGAATCTATCCGGCGGTGCATTTTACCATGGGTGGCCTTTGGGTGGATTACAATCTCTCTTCCACGGTTCCCGGCTTGTATGTTCTTGGTGAAGCCAATTTCGCTGATCACGGCGGAAACAGGCTTGGTGCCAGTGCATTGATGCAGGGACTTGCGGATGGTTATTATGTGATCCCTTACACCCTCGGAGATTATCTGGCTGAAAATCTGCATGCCGAGAAAGTCGCAACAGACCATCCGGCGTTTGATGAAGCAGAGAAAGAAACCATGGACCGTATCAACAAGCTTCTTAATGTTAAGGGCAAGAAAACGGTTCTGGATTTCCACCGGGAACTGGGTGAGCTTATGTGGGATAATGTCGGTATGTCCAGAAATAAAGAAGGGCTGGAAACCGCCATCAAGAAAATCGCAGATCTTCGGGAGGAGTTCTGGAAGGATGTACATATTCCCGGAGAAAACAGTACATACAACAAGTATCTTGAGTATGCACTTCGAATTGCCGATTTCATGGAGCTCGGAGAATTGATGGCACGTGATGCGCTGGATCGGGAAGAATCCTGTGGCGGCCATTTCCGTGAAGAGCATCAAACCGAAGATGGTGAAGCTGTACGTGACGACGAAAATTTCAATCACGTATCCAGTTGGGAATTCAAAGGAGAAGATCAGGATCCTGTCAAGCACAAAGAGGACCTTAACTTTGAGTTTGTTACACCTACCCAACGAAGCTATAAATAACCTGTCATCTCACCGAAGTACATTTTTTAAACCAAGCATTTGAGGAATTGAATAATGAGTGATCAAAACATGACCATTCACCTTAAGATCTGGAAACAGAAGAATGCCGAAACCCCCGGCACCTTTGAAGATTACACGGTGGATGATGTCAATCCGGACATGTCCTTTCTGGAAATGCTCGACTGGCTTAACGAGCGCCTGATGAATGAAGGAAAAGAACCGGTTGAATTCGACCACGATTGCCGCGAGGGAATTTGCGGTTCCTGTAACCTGGTCCTGAACGGTATGGCCCACGGACCGTTTAAAGGAACGGCGGTTTGTCAGCTCCATATGAGAAAATACAACGACGGAGATACCATCGTTGTTGAACCCTGGAGAGCACGGGCATTCCCCATGATCAGGGATCTTGTGGTTGACCGAAGTGCCCTCGACCGAATTATGGCGGCCGGAGGATATATATCTGTGAATACCGGTGCACCAGCCGATGCAAATGCCCTTCCTATCGATAAATATCATGCGGATCTGGCGTTTGATTATGCTGCTTGTATTGGATGTGGTGCTTGTGTCGCCGCTTGCCCGAACTCCTCGGCATCTTTGTTTACGAGTGCGAAAATTGCACAACTGGCTCACCTCCCGCAGGGTACGCCCGAGCGACAAAAACGGGTAGTCGGTATGGTTAACAAGATGCAAGAAGAAGGGTTCGGAGATTGTTCGAACTATGCAGAGTGTGAAGCCGTATGCCCGGCTGAAATCTCAATTACGGCCATAGCCGAAATGAGAAGAGAGTATATGAAAGCTCTGCGCGAGGTCTAAAGCCGTTTCACTTACAGATGTTTGTGCTTTCCCCCTGTTGGATAAATCCCTTATCCATATCGGATGAACAGAGCACAAAATCGTTTTAAAAAACGCAGCATATCATTATGGTATGTTGCGTTTTTTTTATAATGTATCCTGTTGATATCCCCCATTTCAGAGGGCATAATGAGCGATGAACTTTTTAATAAAGCGAAACAGAACCTGAAAACCTTTTGGGGGTTTGATGATTTCAGGCCGGGACAGGATGAGGTGGTCGCTTCGGTGTTATCCGGGAAAGAAACCTTGGTTTTGTTCCCCACCGGTGGTGGAAAATCATTGTGTTATCAGGTTCCGGCAACCGTATTGGACGGAGTCACCCTTGTGATTTCACCGCTCGTGGCGTTGATGCAGGATCAGGTGCATCAGTTGCATCAGAAAGGGATAAAGGCGGCGTTTATTAACAGCACCATTAGCAGACAGGAGGTAGAGCAGCGTCTCATTAATGCCCGAAACGGGATGTATACCTTGCTCTATTGTGCTCCGGAAAGGCTGAATACCATGTTGTGGAAGAATATGCTGCCGGATCTTAATTTGGCGATGATTGCCATTGATGAAGCACACTGTATCTCGGAATGGGGACACGATTTCAGGCCGGTGTATCGTCGAATTCCGGAACTTTTAGCGGATGTAAAATCAAACATCCGATGGATGGCTCTTACGGCCACAGCAACACCGGAAGTTCGGAAAGACATTGTAGATGCCCTCGGTTTTGAACAGCCAAATATCATTTCAAGAGGTTTTAACAGGCCAAATTTACAATGGTGGACCAATAGAACCGAACAAAAGAAAAAACGGTTATTGGAAATCGTTCGAAGGTCACCCGGAAGCGGACTGATCTATGCCGGCCGGCGCAGTTTATGTGAGGAGTTGTCGGTATGGCTTACGAGAGAGGGTTTTTTATGTGAGCCGTATCATGCCGGATTGACGGCCGAAGAACGGGAAGATATTCAATCCCGCTGGATTGATAACCGCCTTCCTCTGGTTGCTGCTACCAATGCCTTTGGTATGGGTATTGATAAACCGGATTGCAGATATGTCGTTCACTTTGATCTGCCTATGTCTATGGAAGCGTATTATCAGGAAGCCGGGCGTGCCGGGAGAGACGGAAAGGAAAGTTATCCGGTCTTACTCATAAAAAGGAATGATCCGGAGATGCTTCGAAAGGCGTTGTTGGATTCCTGGCCGGATAAAAAACAATTATCTCTGGTATATGGCGCTTTGTGCGATCATTGGAATCTTGCACATGGATCCCAAATGGAAGACTGGCAAAAAGCCGATGTACAACAGCTGGCCATCCGCTCTAAACTTTCAGTAAGAATGATTAGGTCGGGTATACGATTGTTAAATCAGTCCGGGGTTCTCGAGCTGACACAATGTGAAGAACCTAAGTTAGGTGTTCATTTTCGTATTTCGATGGATAAGCTGGATCGGTTCATTAATGCCCGGGAAAAACCGGCAAAAAAAGAATTTGTAGACCGGCTGTTTCGGCTGATGGGTCCTGAGTCGTTGAAAAAAACGGAATATAAAAGCGAGCGACATATCCGTTCACGGCTGTCGCTTACCTCAAAAGAGCTTGAAAACGGCTTGGCCGTATTGAAAAAGGAGGGCCTTCTTGACTATTGCTATGTCAGAAATGAGCCCTTGTGCCGGCTGACAGAGCCCAGGTCCGGATCTCTTAGCATTACAGAGGGTGAGATTATGAAACATCGAAGCCGGTTGTTAAAAAAACTGGACTATATGATCGGATATGCCGAGACAAAACAGTGCCGGAGCCGATATATACGTATCTATTTTGGAGAATCCGATGTTCCTGAGTTTTGCGGAACCTGTGACAATTGTAAGAAGCGAATACAAATATCAGATGCAAGAAAAGATTACGAGCAGCTAGCTTCTATTCTGAGAGAAGGCCCGATGCCTTTTGATATGTTAAGAAAAAAAACAAAATGGAATCCGGCCCGGATTAAAGAAACCCTCTCATATATGGTTAGGGAAGAAATTGTAACCGTGATCAATGACGAAGAGCCAAAGTATACGATTAAATAAGAAAGGAGTAAATTAATCGGTTTCAGCGTTTTCAGAGTCAGTTGCTTCTCTTTGCCGTTCCTGTTCGTAGTCATTCAGGCTCATATTCAACTGATCCAGTTTATAACGCACATTGAGCATAATCTCGTGATGCAGCTCAAGGTCCCTGGTATAGTATGCATGGCTTTCATAAAAGGCTTCTTCCGTGGTGTTGTGCTGCTCCAATATCTTTAAAAAAAGCTCATCCACATCCGGAGGGTCGTTCATAATATCCTGCATGGTTCTGAGCACATATCGTTCCGCAAGAAGGATTGTATATTCGTCTTCATCCAAAGGAGGCGTATCCTGAAAAATAGAACAGGACGGAAAGGGGAGAAGGAGTAAAACCACCAGTAAAAGTGATATAAAGGCCCCTCGGACGGGAGGCCCGGATACAAACAGGTATGTCGTATGATCAGACATCAAAAAGTTGTGCGTATTACTCCTGACCTTTTTTTGGATTCAATGGGCGAATGGTTACTTCATCAATCAGTACATTGTCCGGTGTTTCCAGCAGATAGAGAATGGTGTTTGCCACATCCAGAGCGTCAAGCATACCGGAATGTGTTCCGCCCAATGTGTCGAAAAAAGGAGTAGCAATCGATCCCGGATACACACAAGAAACCTTTATGCCGTCATATCTGAGCTCTTTGAACAAGGCTTCACTGAATCCGCGTAACCCAAACTTCGTGGCATTATAAGCGGATAGATTCGGATTACCAATAAGTCCGGCTACCGAAGCAATGTTAATGATATGGGTGATTTCCGGGTTTGCTTTCATTTGAGGAACCACAAGGCGCGTAATTCGAAACACCGATGTCAGATTAGTTTGTATCAGTCGGTTCCACGCTTCGGGATCGGTTTCTTCAATTCCGGAAAACAATCCGAGCCCGGCATTGTTTATAAGGATATTGGGGGTGTTTTCTGAAGACTTCTCAAAGGTCTTATTAAACCACACATCCAGGGCCTGATGGTCATTGATATCCAGTACAACCGGTTTGAATGTATCCGGAAAGAGATCTTTTATCCCGTTAAGTTTATCCTTGCTTCTGGCGATACCGTAGACACGGCATCCTTTTTTGAGAAGCGATAATGTCGTTTCATGTCCGAGGCCACTGCTGGCGCCGGTTACGATAGCGGTTTTTCCGGAGAGATTCATAGCGGGGACATTTTACGTTTAAAAGTTATTCCCTTCCAAGTTCTTTTGCCCTTCGTGCGGCTTCATCAACGGCTTTGATAAGTGTGACACGGAGGCCACCCTCTTCCAGTTTGAGCAGTCCGTCAATGGTACAGCCTGCAGGAGTGGTAACGTGGTCTTTCAGAATGGCTGGATGGCGGTTCGTTTCAGTAACCATCCGGGCTGCGCCGAGGCATGCCTGTGCAACCAGTGTGGTTGAAACATCACGCGGAAGGCCGCACTTAACGCCACCTTCGGCAAGTGCTTCTATGATCACATAGATAAAGGCCGGGCCACTGGCACTCAGGCCGGTTACGGCATCAAAATACTTCTCATCAAGCACCAGGGTCTTTCCAACAGCATTAAAGAGTCCTTCTGCCATAGAGATGTGATCTCCATTGATGCTGTTACAACATGCGAGTACGGTCATACCGGCACCGATCTCACTGGCTGTATTGGGCATGGCTCTAATTACAGGAACAGGAAGAACCAGGGCTTCCTTAAGCTGAGCGAGAGTAAAGCCGGCCATAATCGAAATGATCAGCTGGTCTTTATTCATGGATTTTCGAATGGACTCAATGACTTCCTGTGCTAACTGTGGTTTAATACACAGGAGGATGATGTCGGCATCTTTGGCGACGTCTACATTGCTCGTAGAAGCCCGGATTCCAAATTGATCTTGAAAATAAGATACTCTGGAACTGTTTTTGTCCGAAACAATCAGCTGATCCTTTCGGAGAGTCTTTGTTGATAGCAGGCGGGTAATGAGTGTTTCACCCATTTTCCCGCCGCCAATAACAGCAATGGTTTTTTCTTTCATGATCACACCGTATAAACGGATTATGCTGCGTGAATATCTTTAAGTGTTTCAATAATTTTTTCACCCATTTCTGAGGTCGAAAGCACTTTACGTGCATGCCGGCTCATATCCATACAATTATAGCCTGCATTCAGCACTTTGGCAATAGCGGCTTCAATATCCGATGCAATGGATTCTTCATCCAGTGAATAACGGAACATAAGCGCTGTAGAGGCCAGTGTTGCCAATGGATTGGCCATGTTCTTTCCGGCAATATCAGGAGCAGAACCATGAACGGGTTCATACATTCCCGTTCCGTCTCCAAGACTTGCGGAAGGAAGCATCCCAATCGAACCGGTAAGCATAGCTGCTTCATCGCTTAAAATATCACCAAACATGTTTTCGGTAAGAATAACATCAAATTGAGATGGGTTCCGGATTAATTGCATGGCACAGTTATCCACCAGCATATGCTCCAGTTCAATCTCCGGATATTGTTCGGCAATTCGGGTAACGGTTTTTCTCCAAAGCTGTGAGCTGGCAAGAATATTGGCTTTATCTACAGAAGTTACCTTTTTGCTACGGCCTTTGGCTGCTTCAAATGCAGCAATGGCAATACGTTCGATTTCGGTAACGGTATATGTCATGGTGTCAATGCCGACTTCTTCACCGTCTTTTTCAATAATTTCTTTAGGCTGGCCGAAATAGAGACCTCCGGTGAGTTCACGGACAACGAGAAGATCCACTCCGTCTACAACCTCCGGTCGAAGGGGGGAAGCGTTTTTGAGAGAAGAAAAAACCGTAACGGGCCTGAGGTTATTATAGAGTCCGAGGTCTTTTCTGAGGCGCAATAGAGCTTTTTCAGGCCGTTTCTCTGGCGGATTATTGTCCCACTTGGGTCCGCCAACAGCACCAAGAAGGACCGCATCGGCTTTTTTACAAGCTTCGATCACCTCGTCCTTTACAGGGATATCAGAGGCATCCAGGCTGGCTCCGCCAACAAGGTGTTTTTCTGTTTTAATTTCAACACCATAAAGGTCACAAATGCAATCGATTAATTTTTCTGCTTCATGGATAACCTCAACACCAATCCCGTCGCCCGGGAGTAATACAATAGATTTGCTCATAGAGAATTAAATAAACATGTCTGTCCAGGGTACAAATGTGGACAGGGGTTAAAAATTAAAAAACAACCGGTACGAGCCTGACAGCGGGTACCGGTTGAAAAAGGAATGCCAATGCTGGCATGACCAAACGGTTGGTCAGATCATACCGTTTTTTTCGGCATATTTAAAAATACCTCCTGCTTCAACGATTTTGACAACATCGCCAAGTTTTTTCAGCGGATAGCTTTTACCTGAAGTGAGATTATTCAATACACTGTTATCTCTGTCAATTTCAACTTCATCACCTGTGGTGAATTCTTTAACGAGATCTTCTTCACTTTCGAAAGGGATAATGAACCCGCCATCCACGGCATTTCTATAGAATATACGGGCGTAACCGGTAGCAATTACGGCTTCGGCACCTGCAACTTGAAGGGCAAAGGGGGCATGTTCTCTGGAAGAGCCGCATCCAAAGTTTTTCCCTCCAATGATCACTTTAAATTCAGATTCAAACTGATCCTGTGGTGTAAAAGGAATATTCCCCTTTGGAAGGCCGGATTGAGCCTCAGGAACTCCTGAAAGGGCATAGCGGCCATAATACCTTCGTTCTTCGGGATCATCCAGGCTATACACAAGATGCTCGGCCGGGATTATCTGATCGGTATCGATATCGTTTCCAACAACGAATACTTTTCCTGTGATTTTTTTACTCATTTGAATAACAAATTAGTGGTAGTAATTACAAATATGTTGATTTAGACCGTAGCAGAAACCTTTTCTTCCGGCAAATAGTCTCTTGGATCCGCAATTTTTCCTGCGATGGCGGAAGCGGCTACCGTATAAGGAGACGCGAGATATACCGAAGATTTCTTGGAACCCATTCTGCCCGGGAAATTACGATTGGTCGTGGATATACAGATTTCTTCTCCCTGCAGTCGACCAAAGGTATCTGAAGGACCGCCAAGGCAGGCTGCACAAGAGGCTTCACCCATATGTGCTCCGGCATTCAGAAAGATATCCCATAACGTTTCACCATCGTAGGTGGTCGTTTTCAGCTGATCACGAACAAGCGTGGTCGCCGGAACAACGAACGTATCCATCTTGACTTGCTGGCCTTTCATGATTTTTGCCGCGGCCTCAAAATCAGTGATTTTTCCACCGGTACAAGAGCCAATATACGCCCTGTTAAGAGGGGAATTTATTACTTCACGAACGGTGGCTTTATTATCCGGAGAGTGGGGTTTAGCGACCATAGGCTCCAATTCAGCGCTTTTATACTTTCGAACGCTGTGATATTTCGCATCGGGGTCGTTATAAAATGGAGTAAATTCATAGTCGGTACGTTGACGAACATAGTCAAAGGTTACTTCATCCGGCTCTACGACACCGTTTTTTCCTCCGGCCTCAATAACCATATTGGTCAGTGTCATACGGCCTTCCATATCCATATTCATGACTCCATCGCCGGCAAATTCCATGGCCCGATACGTGGCACCATCAACACCAATGTCCCCGATAATCTGAAGAATCAGGTCTTTTGCCATGATATAGGGAGGAATTTCACCTTCAAAAATGAATTTCATGGTCTCGGGTACTTTTACCCACAATTTGCCTGTTCCGAGGATAAAACCTGCGTCGGTATTACCTATACCGGTTGCAAACTGTCCGAATGCTCCGGCGGTACAGGTGTGGGAGTCGGTTCCAAAAAGTACATCACCCGGCCTGGTAAAGCCTTCTTCCGGCATAGCAACGTGACAAACCCCTTTATACCGTTCGGTGCCTACATCGTAAAAATGAGGGAGTCCCTGTTCAGCCGAAAAAGCCCGAAGAATGTCCACATTTCTGTTGGCATACTTATCATTGGTAAAAATATAGTGATCGGGAATAATTACCACTTTGTCCTTGTCCCAAACCTTGGCGTCCTCACCAAACTCACGTTTGAAGATACCGATAGTGGGTGGTCCGCAGACATCATGTGTCATGAGAACATCGACATTTACCCAGACGGTTTCGCCTGCATCGACATGAGTACGGCCGGAAGCTTTGGCCAGGATTTTTTCTGTTAAAGTCATTGACATGGTTTACTGACGATTTAAGTATTCTTTCATGGTTT
Source organism: Balneolaceae bacterium ANBcel3 (assembly GCA_030012235.1). Lineage (GTDB taxonomy): Bacteria > Bacteroidota > Rhodothermia > Balneolales > Natronogracilivirgulaceae > JASCXY01. The sequence goes on from JASCXY010000027.1 coordinate 9,511, forward strand.
CTTTTATAAATCGGTTGCTGAGATCATCGATCCCTGAGGGGTCTAGGCCTCGCAGGTCGTCGTCTTCAACGATTTTCTTTTTATCAGCGATTGCGATGAACGCTTCGTACACTTTCTCCATTTCTTCTTTGGAAAAGGAATATCCAAGTTGCTCAAGCCGTGCACTGAGCGCTCTTCGGCCGGAATGTTTTCCGAGTACAATCTGATTGGATGAGAGGCCCACCGATTGCGGGGTCATAATTTCATACGTAAGCGGGTTTTTCAGTACCCCGTCCTGATGTATTCCGGCTTCGTGAGAAAATGCGTTTTTGCCTACGATCGCTTTATTCACCTGGACTTGCATTCCTGTAATATCACTCAGTAACCGGCTGGACGGATAAAGCTGTGTTGTATCAATACTGAGTTCCTGGTCAAATTCAGGAGCACGGGTATGGAAAGCCATGGCCAGTTCTTCAAGAGCGGCATTCCCAGCTCGTTCTCCGATACCGTTGATGGTACATTCAATTTGATCAGCACCGTTTTTAACGGCCATGAGGGAATTGGCTACACCCAGTCCAAGATCATTATGACAATGAACGCTGAGTAACGCCTGGTCCATATTCGGGACTCTTTCTTTAAGCGTTTTGACCAGCTGACCAAACTCCCAGGGGAGTGCGTAGCCTACGGTATCAGGTATATTAATTACTTTTGCACCGGCGGCAATAGCGGCTTCGACAATCTGGCAAAGGAAATCCACATTGGTTCGGGTTGCGTCTTCTGCAGAAAACTCTACCTCAGGGCAGAGGCTGCAGGCATATTCGACAGCCCACACCGCATTTTCCAGTACTTCCTCTTTTGTTTTTTTAAGCTTGTGCTCCATATGAATATCGGAAGTAGCGATAAACGTATGGATTCTGGGTTTCTTTGCATATTGCAGTGCTTCCCATGCCCGGTCGATATCTCCTTTTTTTGCGCGGGCAAGGCCGGCAATGGTGCAGGAGCTGACGGTCTTGGCGATTTCCTTTACAGACAAAAAATCACCTTCAGATGAGATGGGAAAACCAGCTTCAATCACATCGGGCTTGAGTAGCTCTAACTGCCTGGCCAAGCGTACTTTTTCATCCAGGTTCATACTAAAACCCGGAGCCTGTTCACCGTCACGCAGTGTGGTATCGAAGATGTGAATCCGTTTCTTCATGATTATGCTTCTTTTTCTATAGTGATTTTTTGATGTTGAAGGAAGTAGGCCATGCTTTCCATTAACGCTTCCCAACTGGCCTCTATGATGTTCTCAGAAACACCAACTGTACCCCAACTGGTGCCGTTGTTATTTGAGTCAATCAAAACCCGGACGCGAGCATGGGTTCCATCTTTTTCATTAAGTACACGCACCTTGTAATCCGAGAGCTGCATCTGATCCACTTCCGGATAAAACTTGCAGAGGGCTTTTCGAAGAGCACTGTCAAGCGCATGCACCGGTCCGTTTCCATCGGCCGCGGTATGCTCCAGTTCTCCGTTAACCATCAGGCGGATAGTTGCTTCTGAGCGAACCTCATCCCGTTCATCTTTTTCAATAATGACGCGGAAACCTTTCAGCTCAAAGAGGTCTTCCCATTCGCCGGTGATTTTTCGAATCAGCAAGTCAAGGGAACCTTCTGCGGCCTCAAACTGATATCCTTCGTTCTCGAGTTTTTTAAGTGTTTGTACGATCTCCGGTATTTTTTCCGCGCATTTTTCATTATCAATACCGAGTTCTTCCACTTTGTACTGAATGTTGCTTTTACCGGAGAGATCCGAGACCAGGACTCTTCGTTTATTTCCAATAACCTCCGGTTTCATATGCTCGTATGTTGAGGGGTTTTTCATGACGGCATTAACATGAATTCCGCCTTTGTGCGCGAAGGCACTTTTACCTACGAACGGCTGATGGTCAAACGGAGCAACATTGGCAACTTCACTGACAAAGTGTGAAAGCGATGTCAGTCTCTCCATTTGTTCCGGAGCAATACAATCGTACCCTAACTTAAGTTGCAGGTTTGGTATCACGGAGCACAGGTTTACGTTTCCACATCGCTCGCCGTATCCATTGATAGTACCCTGAACATGTCTGCATCCGCTTTCAACCGCTGCAATGGTATTGGCAACAGCCAGCTCTCCGTCGTTATGGGCATGGATACCGATGGTAACGTCCGGAAACTCGGAAACGACATGACGTACGATTTCCGAAACCTCATGAGGCATGGTACCTCCATTGGTATCGCACAAGACCAGGGCAGAGGCACCGGCTTCAGCGGCACTTCGGAGGGTAGCGATGGCATAATCCGGATGGTCCTTATATCCGTCAAAAAAGTGTTCCGCATCATAGATCACTTCCTTTCCGTTTTCTTTCATGTACGAAAGCGACTGCCGGATCAGGTTCAGGTTATCCTCGTCTTTGATACCGAGTGCTTTATGAACATGAAACCTCCAGGTTTTCCCAAAAATGGAAACAGCAGGAGTTTCGGCACGAACCAAAGCCTGAATATTCGGATCGGTTTGCGGTGTATTTCCGTGGCGCATGGTACTTCCAAAAGCAACCAGCCGGGCGTGTTCAAACGTATGATCCGCGGCTCGCTTGAAGAAATCCATATCCTTGGGATTGGAACCGGGCCAGCCGCCTTCAATATAATTGAAACCTACCTGATCGAGCTTTTTGGCGATACGCATTTTATCTTCGGATGACAGGGAGATACCCTCTCCCTGTGTGCCATCACGAAGTGTTGTGTCAAATAGATCTATAGATCTGTTTTTCATGAGTTACTTGTCTTTTTTGATCCAGCTCATCATTCCGCGGAGCTCTTTTCCGACGGTTTCAATAGGGAGTCGGTTGTATTTTCTCCTCATTGCTTCAAGAGAAGCACGTCCGGATTGGTTTTCAAGAATCCATTCTCTGGCAAATGTTCCGTCCTGAACATTGGAGAGTAACTTTTGCATGGTCTTTTTGGTATCCTTGTTGATAACCTGAGGACCGGCAATCATCCCACCATATTCGGCGGTGTCACTTACGGAGTAGTTCATGCCTGCAATACCTCCTTCATAGATGAGGTCAACGATCAGTTTTACTTCATGAAGACACTCAAAGTAAGCGATCTCAGGCTTGTATCCAGCTTCAACAAGAACCTCATATCCGGTATTGATGAGTTCAACAATACCACCGCAAAGAACGGCCTGTTCGCCAAAGAGATCGGTTTCGGTCTCTTCATCAAATGTTGTTTCGATTACACCTGCACGGGTTCCGCCCATTCCTTTGGCATAAGCAAGAGCGATATCACGTGTTTTACCATCGGGATCCTGATGAACGGCAAAGAGGCAGGGGACACCGGCACCTTCCGTATAAACACGGCGTACCAAATGGCCGGGACCTTTCGGAGCAACCATGAATACACCAATATCTTTGGCAGGAACGATTTGGTTAAAATGAATATTAAAGCCGTGGGCGAAGGCGAGGTAATTACCTGGCTCAAGGCCCGGCTCGATAGAAGTTTCATATACCTGCTTCTGAAGCTGATCCGGAACGAGAATCATGATGATATCTGCTTTTTTGGCCGCTTCAGAGGTTTCATAGACGGTCATACCATCGTCCTGGGCTTTCTTCCATTCAGCTTTTATCCAGTCCTTATCCCCACCCGGAAGTCCTACGATCACCGAAACACCACTGTCCTTCAGATTAAGAGCGTGCGCATGTCCCTGGCTTCCATAACCAATAACTGCAACGGTTTTATTTTTCAGAAGGTCAAGGTCGGCGTCGTTATTATAATAGAGTTTCATCGGTTTTACTTTTTTATGTTTGATTTATAATGGTTTGGACAGATTGCAGCAGCAACTATTTAAACCGAAAAAAAGAACTCGGTATGGCTGTGATTCTATCCATTTTATGCTGTTGGTAAAAATCGAATAATTAGTCTTTGGGCTCATATTCCCTTTTCATGGCAATGGTGCCGGTACGGGCCACTTTTCGTATTCCGAAAGGCTCAAACATGCCAATGGCCGCATCCACTTTATCCTTACGGCCTGTAATTTCAATGGTGAGGCTTTCCGGGCTGATATCAATGACCTTGGCCCGGAAAACATTTGCAACCTGGATAATCTCCGTTTGTTTTTGTTTGCTGGACTCCACTTTAATAAGTGCAAGTTCACGGTCTACATGAGGCACAAACGTAAGATCCTGAACATCTACCACATCAACCAGCTTGTCCAGTTGCATGATAATCTGATCAATAATGTGTTCATCACCATGTGTGGTAATGGTGCAGCTGGCCATTTTTTCTTCTTCGGCTTCGCCAATGCTGATACTATCGATGTTAAAACCTCGTCCTGTAAAAAGGCCGGCTATTCTGGCCAGGGCATTAAAGCTGTGGTTGACCTTCATGGAAATGGTGTGCTTTCTGCCCTTTTTAGATCCTTCTGACATAATATATAGAGTTAGAAAATATTGGTTTGTACGGTTGAATGGGTTGTTATCGCAACGGAGAAACAAAAAAAACCGGATTATAAACAGTGATAGCTATAATCCGGTTCTTCCATACTATTTCTCTGGTTGGGCCGGGTAAGGAGTGTCAATTAATTCATCGACCGCTGCACCCGGGGGTATCATGGGGTATACGCATTCTTTATTGGTAACCCATATATCCATGACGACAGGTTTGTCGGTGACGGCGTGTGCTTTTTCGAGCACTTCTTTCAGTTCTTCGGGAGTTTTGGCCCTTAAACCTACAGCACCGTACGATTCTGCCAATTTGAGAAAATCAGGATTGCTTTCCTCCAGGAAGGAATGAGAGTATCGAGCTCCGAAAAACATTTCCTGCCACTGGCGAACCATGCCAAGATAGCCGTTGTTCATGATGGCTATTTTTACAGGGATTTTATATGCAACAGCCGTTGCCAGCTCCATAAAAGTCATCTGGAAACCACCGTCACCGGTGATGGCCCAAACCTGACGGTCAGGGCAGGCCACAGCGGCACCTACTGCAGAAGGAAAACCAAACCCCATGGTTCCAAGTCCACCAGATGAAATCCACGATTTAGGCTTATTAAACTTATAATACTGAGCCGCCCACATCTGATGTTGACCAACATCGGTTGTAACGATGGCTTCGCCTTTGGTAACCCTTGATATTTCCTGCATGAGATATTGCGGAGCAATTTCCTTATCACGGGGTTCATATCGGAGAGGGTGCTCTTTTTTCCATTGCTCAATGGTCTGGAGCCACTCGGATGTATCCACTTCACCCACTTGCTGGTTGAGCTCTTTCAGTACTTCTTTTACATGCCCTACAATGGGGACTTCCACATGCACATTCTTATTAATACAAGAAGGATCGATATCAATGTGAATTTTTCTGGAATGCGGAGAGAATCCATCCACACGGCCGGTTACCCGGTCATCAAAACGAGCGCCGACCGCAATCAGCACATCACACTTTTGAATGGCCATATTCGCATACCATGTGCCGTGCATACCAAGCATTCCAACCGAAAGAGGATCGGTTTCAGGATAGGCTCCCAGTCCCATTAATGTTGTGGTAACCGGAATATTGCATTTTCTTGCAAGCTCAATCACTTCTTTGTGGGCATCACCCATAATGGCACCACCACCCACATAGAGCAAAGGCTTACGGGCAACATTAATCAATTCGGCCGCTTTCTTTATTTGTTCAGGATTACCTTTGACCTGCGGGTTATATCCACGAAGGGTGGTACGAGGCGGGCGGTTTTCATAGACGGCCTTGGAATTCAGCATATCTTTAGGCAAGTCAACGAGAACGGGGCCCGGACGGCCGGAGGTGGCAATGTAAAAGGCATCACGGAGTGCATCTGCAAGCTCGGATACATCTTTTACAAGAAAACTGTGCTTGGTAACAGGCCGCGTCATTCCGATCATATCCGCTTCCTGGAAAGCATCGTTTCCAATAAGCGTAGATGCAACCTGGCCCGTGAGAACAACCATGGGGATGGAATCCATCATGGCATTCGTTATACCGGTGATGGTATTGGTTGCGCCGGGACCTGAAGTGGCAAGAATGACCCCTGGTTTGCCTGTAGCTCTTGCATAGCCATCGGCGGCATGCGTTCCTGCCTGTTCATGCCTGACCAGTATGTGTTTAAGCTCAGGAGTTTTGAACAGCGTATCATAAATACCCAGCACCACACCTCCGGGATAACCAAAGATGGTGTCAATTTTGTGATCCAGCAGTGACTGGATCAATATTTCGGCGCCATTCATTTCTTTTTTTACAGATACAGAGGCTTGTTCCTTTTCAGGATTACCGGATGCTGCGACAGGTGCAGGCCGTGCAGCGGCTGAGTCTCTGGCTGTGGTGGTTGGTCTGGCTTGTTTCATGATAGTATAGATCTGTGATTTTGTGAATACGGAAAATACGAAGTTTTTTTTCTATTACGAAGTTACTTTCATTCAAGTAAATCCGTCTATTCAGGAACCTTGTGTGAGTGTGAAGAATCGATTTTTTTTGGATGTAAAGGGTTCATTTGAACAAAGCCTCATTGCCAGAGGTCATTCCCTAAAATCCGGATCCGTTAATCAAAAAGAGGGGCTTAAGGCTGACCTTTGGCGAAGTGGTTATAGTACGCCAATTAGTAGGTCAATACCTAGAATAATCGTAGAAACGACAAGGACTATTCTAATAACGGCATCAAAAGAAGAGAAGACAGCAGGATTGACAGAAAACGGAACAGGAGTACTTCCCCAAATGGACGTACTGTCCAGGGTAAGAACTTTCGCTGTTGTATGTGGCCTGTTTCGTTTCATTCAACTAAAGGGTCAAACGGTATGTCTTTGTTTTTGATACGTACAAAAGTAATGATTTTTGTCTTATTGTCAATTCATTTTTTCATACAATTGTAAAAAAAATATGAATATCCGCGAATCAAACACTAAAAAAATAAGGCAATAACGTTAAAAACCTTATTTTAGATCGGTATAATCTTTCATAATGCAAAATAACGTATTTGTGAAAGCGCTTCTATGGTAATTATCGCTGTTATTTTTGAAAAGTTTAAAAAAAAACAATACACTTTTGTTTTCATTGTATTTTGTGACTCAATTATCCTTTCGGCATCATGTAGCTTTGGTTCCTGCCTGCATTGTTGAATTTCCCGAAAGGCTCAGGATATAAGATCTTTTTCTTTATATCTGAATGATTTTTGTATTCAAAAAGGTGGTAACAGGTTTAAAAGGACGAAAACCGGATTCCACCAGGTGTTGTGGGCACGAATTCATTCAACGCACCTGAATATTAGGCTATTATTTAAAATGTTACCGGTTGTTCTGCCGGTGTAATCAAAATTATCATGTAGATAAAGGATATATACTTATGAAACTCAATAAATACAGCAGCAGGCTGACTCAGGTACGGTCACAAGTGGGTTCACAGGCCATGCTTTATGCAACCGGACTGAAGAAGGAGGACTTTGACAAACCACAAATAGGTATAGCCAGTATGGGTTGGGACGGCAATCCTTGTAATATGCATTTGAACGAGCTGGCAGAAGAGGTGAAAAAAGGAATTAAAAAGGAATCCATGATTGGGTATACCTTTCACACCATTGGTGTGAGCGATGGGATTGCAATGGGGACAACCGGAATGAAATATTCATTACAGTCCAGGGATATTATTGCAGATTCTATCGAAACGGTTGCTGCCGCCCAGTGGTACGACGGGGTTGTAGCCCTGCCGGGTTGTGATAAAAATATGCCGGGCTCAGTCATGGCCATGTCACGCCTGAACCGCCCATCCATCATGGTTTATGGCGGTACCATACGTCCGGGATTCTTCCATGATTCCAAACTGGATGTTGTTTCGGCGTTTGAAGCCTGGGGACAGTATGTTACTAAAAAAATTAATGAGCAGGAACTGGATGATGTTCTCAAACACGCATGTCCCGGTGCCGGTGCTTGCGGCGGAATGTATACAGCCAATACCATGGCATCTGCAATTGAGACATTAGGAATGAGTCTTCCGTTCAGTTCTTCTATACCGGCTACATCCGATGATAAAAGAGAGGAGTGTTTCTCGATTGGAAAAGCAATGAAAGCATTGCTTGAGAAGGATATCACACCGGATAAAATTCTCACCCGCAAAGCCTTTGAGAATGCAATAACAGTGGTCATCGTCTTGGGCGGATCCACCAATGCGGTGCTTCACCTGATAGCCATGGCCGATGCCGCCGGCGTTGAACTGGATATCGACGATTTCCAAAGATTTTCGGACAAAACACCGTTTTTAGCGGATCTCAAGCCAAGCGGTTCCCATGTAATGGAAGACCTTTATAATGTAGGTGGTGTTCCTGCTGTTCAAAAAATGCTGTTAAAAGAAGGTTTTCTCCATGGAGATTGCCTAACGGTTACGGGTAATACGCTTGAAGAGAATCTGGAAGAAGTGGCCGGGTTGAGCGAAGGCCAAACCATCATTGCACCGGTGACTAAACCCATCAAAAAAACCGGGCACCTCTCGATCTTATACGGAAACCTGGCTGAAGAAGGCTCTGTAGCAAAAATTACCGGGAAAGAGGGTACCGACTTTACTGGAACAGCACGGGTATTTGACTCGGAGGAAGAATGCCTGGAGGGAATCGGCCAGGGCAAGGTTAAAGCCGGGGACGTTGTAGTAATCCGGTACGAGGGCCCCAAAGGCGGTCCGGGTATGCGGGAAATGCTTTCGGTTACATCCGCTATTATGGGAGCCGGCCTGGGTAACGAAGTTGCCTTAATTACGGATGGGCGCTTTTCGGGTGGTACACACGGTTTTGTAGTTGGGCATATTACTCCCGAAGCTCAGACCGGAGGTGTCATTGCTCTGGTCAAAGACGGGGATAAAATCTCGATTGATGCAGTTGCCAATAAGCTGGAAGTGCATATTGACGATGCAGAAATTGAAGATCGAAGAAAAGAATGGACTCCACCGGCATATAAGGCCGAAAGGGGTACACTTGCAAAGTATATTCAAAATGTATCTTCTGCTTCTACGGGTTGTGTGACGGATAAATTTGACTCGTAATTATTTTATAAAACGGTTTCAGCCAGTTTTATACGTTTGCATGCAGGGAGCCTTAAAAGGGGCTTCCTGCAGCTATTTTTTGAGAGGGTAAATCATCATATCTTTTGATCATGAAGAAGTTCAGAAAAGCAATAACCTGGATGTTGCCGGCGATTGCAGTAGTTATGTTAGCCGGTTTAATACTTTCAAGGGTAATCAGCCCTTCTTCCGGTTTGAGAGACCCGGAAGTAAGGATTACTCCGTATGAAGCAGATATCTATGACGGGCGGTATGTCGAGGTATGCGGAGTTGTGGAGTCTGCCGATTTTGTGCCGCAAATCGGAGGTGAACCCACGTTTCTGAATATGGGAGGAGTTTATCCAAACCAGGTTTTTACCGTCATTATTTGGGGAGAATACCGGGATCAATGGTCACTGCCACCGGATGAGCGTTACCTTTCGCGAGACATATGTGTTGTAGGAACCGTCTATATGCACCGTGGGATACCTCAGATACGGGTAACCCGACCGGAGCAAATTCGTGCCCGATAGTATACTCAAAGATCACTCTTGAAGCATGACACCAGAAACACCTTTTCTTATAGAAATGGTAAGAGCAAAAATGCCTTTTGGTAAATATAAAGGCCGGTTAATCGCCACATTGCCGACGTATTATTTAGAGTATTTTGCACGGGAAGGGTTTCCGGAAGGGGTATTGGGACAGTATTTATCCACGATGTATGAAATCCGTCTCAACGGACTGGAATATCTGATCAGGCCACTGATGCCCCGGGATTAAAGATTTTTTTTAGATAAACCGGCAGACATCCAGTGAACTAATATTTAGCCAGAATCAATATAGGTCTGAGGGTCCTGTACATTCAAACTATTACCGAAAATCAACCGATGTGTAATTTGAGCTGGGGTCAGAAACTGTCAACGTTTTGATTAAAGGAATAAACAGACGGTAGTTTTAAGAAGGCTCGGGAATCCAGACTGAAACCGAAGCTTCCTTGCAATAGAACTTGCCCCATCCATTTTCGTTGGTGACGACCTTTTCATCAACGTGGCCGGTTACATCGAAATAAGTAGTATCCGGACGAGTGGTCTCCATGTCTTTGAAACCATCTTTGCTGTTACTGATAACGACTGCAATTCCCCCCGGGTGAGCATCATTTCCTGTTCGGGTCCATCCGACACAATTTGGGTGATCAAAATAATCGTATTGTTCTCCGAAGGCGTGTTTTTTGCGGACAGCAAGAAAGTGATCGATTAACCAGCGATGGCTGGGCATAATAATGGTATGTTCCTTTCCATCACGTCCGTGGTCTGTATACTCGGCACCGTAGTAATCGGCTGAAAAAATACACGGGTATCCACCTTTTCTCAACAATATCAGGGCATATGCCAGAGGTTTGAACCAGGGTTCAACGACAGATTCAAGCGATTGCAAAGGCTGTGTATCATGGTTGCTTACCAGGGTTACAGCCAAATCCGGGGAATGGCTGACCAGTGTATTATCAAAAATAGTCTGGAGATCAAAGTCTGTTTTTTCTCTACCGGCCGATGCAAACCGATAGTGAAGGTTTACATCAAACAGCATCATTTCCTTTCCGGTCATATTCAGGAAACGATCTTTTGCCTGGCTGTCGCCTGACCAGTATTCTGCAACAGAAAACAAGTCTTTCCCGGTGTGTTCTTTCATGGCATTCATCCATTCCGGGAAAAAGTCCGGGCTTACATGCTTGACGGCATCAAAACGAAAACCGTCAACTCCTGTAGTATCCAAATACCACTTCCCCCAATAAATCAACTCCTTTCGTACATCGGGGTTATTCATATCCAGATTACATCCCATCAGATAGTCAAAATTACCCTTCTCGGTATCGACGTCATCATGAAACGATTTACCTTCGATTAGGTAAACGGCCTTTTTTTCCTGATCCAAAGCGTTATAGTCCACGGCATTAAAATGCCACCAGTGCCAATGCAGGCTCGAGTACTTTCCATCCCGGCCGGGAAAAGAGAAATAGGTCCATGCTTTGATCTCTTCCTCCGGGCCCATGGCCTCCATGCGGTTATCCGGGTGAAACGGAGTCGCCCTAAAAGTCTCTTCTCCGTCGGCTCCTATCTTGTGATTTAAAACGATGTCAGCATAAACACGTAAACCTGCTTTTTGTGCAGTTTGGATAGCTTGAATGTATTCGTTTTTAGTACCATACTTCGTTCTCACCGAGCCCTTTTGATCAAATTCTCCCAAATCAAACAAGTCGTATACTGCGTATCCGACTCCAAGCCCACCGTTATTTCCCTTGTAGGCCGGTGGAAGCCACAAGGAGGTGATTCCAGCATCTGCAAGTGCGGAAGCTTCGCTTGACAGCTGATTCCAGAGGGATCCATCGGCCGGGGTATACCAATGGAAGAACTGCATCATAGCACCGTTATATTCTTTCATATTTTTCTAAAAAGGGGGGTGTTGTTTTTGTTAATCTCTCTGCCTGGAGGAGGATGACTTTTTGAAATAACGATAAAAAAGATGGGGTTGAACCGATTTCAAATCACATGATCTCTGGGTAGGATCATAAGTTTTGGGATTCGGATTCGCGGAGGCTGATTCATGATAAACCGAACCATGTCGGCAATATCCTCCGGTGTCAAAGGGTCGGGAATATTCATACTGTCTTTGGGGTGTGTCTCCCAATGATCATGAAACTCGGTATATACCAGTCCGGGCTGAATACAACTCACCGCTATATTTGAACCGGCCAGTTCCATACGAAGTGCTTCAGAAAGTGCTTCAAGGGCATATTTGGTAGCGGCATAGGCACCGGCCGTCGGCCGTACTTTCGTTCCGAGGACACTTGAAATATTTACTATGTGTCCGAATCCCTGCTTTTTAAAGCGCTTCAAAAAAGCATAGGTAAGCCGGAATGTTGTTTCAATATTCAACCGGATCATGGATGAAACACGTTCAATATCAATTTCTTCAATGGTTCCGGCTTCCACCATCCCGGCACAATTGAAAAGGTAATCACACGAACCATAATCATTATAAATTCCCTCTTCCATTTTTTTCTGAAAAGAGGGGTCATTGAGATCTCCGGCATAGATGCCTTTTTCTGGTAATCCCAGTTGCTGAAGACGCTCTGTTCTTCTTGCCGTAGCGATTACGGTGTATTTTTGTTGAATGAGTGCTTTTGCTACAGCCCTGCCGATACCACTGCTGGCACCGGTAACAAGGCAAATCGTTTCTGACGGATTTCTCATAATTGTACTGTGATTACAAGTTTTTCAAAAGGGTACTCAGCCCGCGAATGTTGCGAAGCAATACTTGTTCTACATCTTCTCCTTCCGTATGACCGATAATACCGATGGTTCCTTTAAACCCGGATTCTATCACGGAGCGGATCATTGTCTTCTCCAAAGTACCTTTTCCAATATCGATGATTTCAGAAACGCCCCTGGTAACCCCGCTCAGATGGACGGTCTGAAGGTAAGGTTTCATGATATGGAGAGCCTCATCGAACCGGTCAAGGACATCCTGCGCATGGTGAAAACTAAACACAATTCCAATGTCATCGTGTCCGGTGGCTTCGATAACACGCACCTGATTCTCCGGAAGGGCAAGCCATCCAAAATGGGTATAGAGTGCTATCCGGCTATTTGAACGGGAAGCACCCTTGTGAATCGCCTTCAGTACAGAGGCTACTTTTTCAACCTTTTGGCTATCCTCCAGGCCTTCGTAGAAATTATAATGCACTCCGATCCATATGGTCGTGGGCTGTTTTGCTTCTTCAAGAATACGGAACAACTGTTCATGCTCGGGAAGCAATCCGTTGGATGACCGTTCATCTACCCAGCACCAAACCGCATCCAGAGAGATCCTGTTTTTGTGTAAAAGCCCGATTTCTTTTGGGAGCAATGACAGATGCTCCTCCCTCCAGTCAAAGGCAAACCGGCTAAAACCCAGCCGGGTCAGCATGTTTACCCGTTCTTCCGGTGCCCGGTTCAGGCTATCGTAAGGTACCACCGACCAGGCGACCATATTTTCATCACGAAAAAGAGAATGCGGAGGAAGACTAAACAGGTTTTTCAGAACGGGCTTTTGAGAGTCCATTAGGCGTCTGGTTGAAGGTGAAAAAAGATGGCAACGAGAGGATTACTTGGATACAGGCCTCTCTGAACGATTCCTGCGGGGTTCTCTTATTTCAGATATCTTTCAAGCCAGTCATGAAGCTCCTGATACCAAAAAATGGAGTTATTGGGACGCAAAATCCAGTGATTCTCATCGGGGTAGTAGACCAGGCGGGCATCCAGCCCCTTTCCTTTATACACCCCATAGACCTCAAGCCCCTGTAAGACCGGAACCCGGTAATCCAGCTCTCCGTGAATGACCAGCATCGGAGTTTCAAAGTTCTCGGCATACATAGCCGGATTCCATTCCAGCATACGATCCAGCCCGTCCCATGGTGCGCCATTGTAAGCTGCAACACGATGTGCGGTCACATCCGAGGCAAACTGCCCCATGATATTATATACGCCGGCATGGTTAACCAAAGCGGCATACCGGTTGGTGTGTCCGGCAATCCAGCTGACCATATATCCGCCATAACTGCCACCGGTAGCAGCCATACGGGATTCATCTATATATCCCCGGTCTATCATATAATCGGTTGCTTTCATGATGTCTCTGAACGGAAGTTCCGAGTGAGCGCCGTGAATGGACTCAGCAAAATCCTGTCCGAAACTTGTAGAACCGTGGAAATTAGGAAGAGCAACGACATAACCGGGTTGTGCAAACAGGTGGGCATTCCAACGATAGTGAAAATCATCTCCGAAAATACCGTGGGGACCTCCGTGAATCATCAGAACCAGCGGATAGGTCTGTGTTGCATCAAATCCCGGTGGGTAGACCACATACATTTGAACCTCTGCGCCATTGGCTCCTTCATAAGTAATATTTCGTACATCTCCCAGCTCAAGGTTGGCAAGTCGTTCGCTGTTCACGTCTGTAAGCTGTCTCAAGTTTCTGCCATTGGTTCGAATGCTGAAGATTTCAGCCGGCCGGGATAAGTTGGAGTTCGTGAAAATCAACTGGTTCAAAGCAAGTTGCGGAGCTCCGCATGTTCCTGAATGTAACAGCTTGGTGACGTTTCCTCCCTCTGAAGGCATAGAGAAGAGACTGGTTCGGCCTTCATGTTGTGCACGGAAGAAGATGGTTTGTCCATTTTCACTCCAGATCCAGTCTGAAAAACTGAGGTCGATATCTTCTGTAAGAACAGTTCGTTCTCCGCTTGTCCGGTCAAATC
>JASCXY010000270.1 GCA_030012235.1 Balneolaceae bacterium ANBcel3
ATGAGCGGGTTCGTTCCTGATAATTTGTTGGTGTATATTGCAGTAGATGCGTCTACGAGAGGCCGGGGTATTGGCAAGTCACTGATGGAAAACGCCATAGAAATGGCCGACGGAGATGTCGCTCTTCATGTTGAACCGGATAATCCGGCAAAACGACTCTATGAACGTATTGGATTTACTAATAAGTACCTCGAAATGAGGTTTAAAAAATAAATTATGGCTTATCTAAAGCTTTACAGAGAGAAACTAAAGCATAATTACAGCTATCTTGATAGCCTTTTTAAAGATCAGGGAATTAGCTGGGGCGTAGTCACCAAGTTGTTTTGTGGACACGAAGGATATATTCGTGAAGTGATCGATTTGGGTTCACGGGAAGTGCTCGACTCCAGAGTAAGTAATCTTGAGGTGATCAAACGAATCGATCCAAAGGTTAAAACCGTTTATATTAAGCCACCGCCCCAAAAGTATATCAAAGAAATTGTTGAATTTGCCGATGTAAGTTTTAATACCGAGCTGGAAACTATCCGGATTCTGTCAGACGAAGCCGTCCGTCAAAACAGAAAGCATGAAGTGATTATCATGATTGAAATGGGCGATCTTCGGGAAGGGGTTATGAGAGACGACCTGATTGACTTTTATGGTGAAATATTCAATCTGCCAAATATTGAAGTCATTGGACTGGGTACCAATCTGAACTGTCTTCATGGCGTCATGCCCAGCTCAGATAAACTTATTCAGCTTTCTCTCTATAAGCAGATCATTGAACTGAAGTTTAATCGCAAAATCCCGCTGGTATCCGGAGGAACCACCGTTGTTCTTCCCCTGGCGCTCAGGGGCGATCTTCCCGAGTCGGTGAATCATTTCCGTATTGGCGAGGCTCTCTATTTTGGAGTTGATCTATTTACCGGGGAAACCATCGAAGGGATGGAAGCGTCCGTGTTGGAATTATTTACTCAGGTCATTGAGATACAGGAAAAACCGATGGTGCCAAGTGGTGAAATGGCAGCCAATCCCCAGGGCGATGTTATGGAAATAGACGAAGAGCTCTACGGGAAAACGGCGTTCAGAGCCATTCTGGACATTGGTTATCTGGATATCCAGCCCGATTATCTGACTCCAAAAAGTCCTGATATCACTATTGTTGATGCCAGCTCGGATATGCTGGTGGTGGACGTCGGACAAAATGAACGCGATCTCAAAGTCGGGGATATGGTTTCATTCAAGCTGAAATATGTTGGTGCACTGGGGCTCATGAACTCAAACTATATCGATAAGGTTATCGAATAGCAGCATCCATGAATTTCTCTTTTTTGCAATGAGCCTCTCCTCTTTTGTGCCGGTTGTCCCTTTGGACAAGCCTTTCATTGAGGTGGATTTGTCCCGGGAGTATTCCCCGGATCGGATTTCTCTCGATCCGCCTTCTTTAGGCGGATATAATGAAAAGCGGAAGAACATGTACGTTTCCGCTTTGTATGCAGACCAACGGGATGTCCATGTAGGCCTGGATTTCTGGATGCCGGTGCAGACGCCGGTTTTTATAGGAAGCGATGCGAAACTGATACATCTTCAGAATAATAACCGGGATGGTGATTATGGGCCGGTTATGGTTTTTCAGCATCCATTGCCCGATGTACAGGAGCTTTTGGCTGGCTATCTGACCCGTTGGATGGGTACGGTGGCCGCTTATTCCGGAAAAACGACTTCCCGGAAAGCACTTGCCGATTTTTTGAAAGAAAACGCAAAATCGCTTGAGCCCTACTTCGACAGGGATGAGTTGGCCTCTTTTTTGGAAGTGCTTGGTGAAGGGCTGGCCATATATGTGACGTCTCCCGAGACCCTTTTTCAGGAACTGAAACCGGTGCTTCCCGATACGCTTTATTCGCTTTATGGGCATCTTTCTGAGGCATCGCTGACAGGAAAAAAACCGGGAATGATGTTTCGGAAGGGAGAACAGGTAGCCGAAATGGGTGCCGAGTCGGAAAATGGAGGATGGATACCACACCTGCATCTTCAGCTTTCGATGCTCAGGCCCTCATCAGGAGATTTGCCGGGCGTTGTTCATGAAAGAACCCGTGCTCTGGCGTTGGCATTATTCCCGGATCCGGGATTTTTTCTGCCTGAATGTACATTTGTTTGACCTTTTAAAGGTAATCTAATGGAAATTTTCTGTCTGGCATGTCAAAAAAAGGGCCCTATTTCCAAAGACCGGTTAGCCTTTTTACCGGATGTTGTTATTTTAACTACGGAAATGTACTCAAAAAATAACTGCCGGAATGCTTCATGGATCTACCTTCTATTCGCAGAAAACTTCATCAACTGGCTGAAACGGCCGGAGAAGAGCAAAAAACGGCCGCCTATGTAGAGAAAGTACTTGAAGATATCGGTATACATGCGATAGAAAGGGGCCTGGGCGGTACCGGCTTGATTGGATGGCTGGATAGTGGAAATCCGGGTCCTGTGGTACTTTTTCGGGCAGAATTGGATGCTCTCCCTATCGAGGAAAAAAACAGTCTCGAATATGCCTCTCAAACCAACGGCGTTGCTCATAAATGCGGACACGATGGACATATGGCTGTATTGCTGGGCTTTGCAAACCGGGTCGCCCGTCAAACGCTGAAAAAAGGAAAGGCAGGATTTTTGTTCCAACCGGCAGAGGAAACTGGTGAGGGAGCAGCGCATATGCTTGAAGATAAAGCCTTTCCTTCGCTCAAACCGGATCATGTTTTTGCCTTTCATAATCTTCCGGGGTATCCAAAAGGGCATATTCTAACTACAAACGGGGTCTTTTGTGCCGGTTCTAAAGGTTTGATTGTCCGGCTCTCCGGAAGCACATCGCATGC
>JASCXY010000271.1 GCA_030012235.1 Balneolaceae bacterium ANBcel3
TAGCACCATGCTTTTAATGGACACTTATGAGTTGGTATCATTTTTGAATGTATGCCGGGTAAACACTTCGATCTTTTTTTAACTTTTTTCTAAATGATTTCTACTAAAGAGCAGCAACTAACGGTGGATAAAGAACGCTTGTTTCGTATGGAAGAACTTTTCTTTTCCACAACGGATTCCAAAGGGGTCATTACCTTTGCCAATGAGGTGTTTACGCGTATCAGCGGGTATACGGAAAAAGAACTGATCGGCCAGCCTCATAATATTATTCGCCATCCCGATATGCCAAGAGCTGTTTTCTTTCTTCTTTGGGACTATATAAAAAAAGGGGAACCGATGGCCGCTTATGTAAAAAACAAAGCGAAAGATGGTTCTCATTATTGGGTTATGGCTCTGGTATTTCCTCATAGGGAAGGTTATTTATCTATCCGGCTGAAACCAGGAAGTGATTTATTTAAAGAGGTTAAAAAAATCTACAAAAAAACACTGACGTATGAACGGGATCAATCATCGTTACATGGCTCTAAAAAAGGTATGATGGCCGCCGTAGATTATTTACAGGAAAGGTTAAAAGAAGTTGGGTTTGAGAGCTATGACCGATTTATGTGGATAGCGCTTGAGAATGAAATGAGAAATAGAGAATTAGAACTGCGCAAGAAGAATTATACGCGGAAAAACAGTAATGGTGCAGTTCCTCCCTATTTACTGAGTTTTGAAAACCATCTGGTAAAGCTGTTCGATCATTTGAAATCGTTAAAGGACCTCCATGCGAAGTTGATTGAACATGCAGGGTATATATTACAATTATCCCGCTCTATTCGAATGTTGTCACTGAATGCCCAGGTCGGATCCTCAAGGCTCGATGACGGAGAGGGGGATTCTCTGTCTGCAGTAGCTGGGCAAATGGGAGAACAGTCGATGGGAGGAGAGAGGATGTTGGCTGAACTCCAAAAACACGTTACGGTACTCAGCAGGCTTTTAAACAAGGTCAATTTTGATATAATTACCGCCAAGCTTCAGGTTGAAATGTCCACCATTTTTATGAATGAAATTCATGAAAAAGGGAGTAATGCCTATTTATCGGATATACCAGTGCCTGAAGTAGTTGACCTTCTAAAGGAAGCCTATGCACCACGATTATCACTGATTGCCGATGAAGTGGGGCAAATACCATCTTCGCTCAGAGAACTGAGAAGCAGGGTATATGAAATTGAGCGGTTTCTCTATGTACTCAGGTTTATTCACAGTGCAGGTAAAATTGAAGTGGCAAGGCTTGAAGATGCCACTTCGTTTGCAAATACGTTTCAGGAATTGATTCGGGAGGTGAATACGGCCGACGGAAAACTAAAAGAGCTTTCCGGGTATATCGAGGAAAATCAAAGAATGAATCCCGTTTTCCTGGAAAGTGAACGGGTATTGTCGATTGCAAGAAACGGGGTACATGTTAACGGAAGTGCCTGAGCTATATAAAGGCCTTAAACTCTGCAAGGGCGTATGGGCTTCTTAATGAGGAATCAGAGGGAGGTCAAGCATCTCGGTTGTGGAGGCTCATCAACAGGTGCGCTATCTTTTCACCACGACCTTATTATACCTTCTCCAGTTTTTCTACAGGTGTAATTCTGTTCCCGAAACCGTATTTTAGGGGGCAATCAATGGGGAGTCTGCAGAAGCTATGGTAAGATACGGCCCCCCTCTTTTATAATCTTGTTTTACTTTGAAATCTAATCTCCTGGACAAATGGTCGGCGTTTCGTGATACGCCTCAGGCAAAAAAGCTGAAGCGTTTTTTGCAGCGAGGGATTGTTCTGGGGATTATTGGGTTAATCGCCTATCAATTGACAGGCATTGGATGGCGCGAAGTCTTCCAGTCTCTTCCGACCAATCCACTTTTTTATCTCATTTTTGCAGTTCTGTATGTAAGTCTCCCTTTTGCCGAAATTTTTATATACCGACAGGTGTGGACGTTTCGTCCCTGGGAAGGGTTTAAGGCCTTTGTTTCAAAGAATATCTACAACCAGGAGGTCGTGGGGTATTCCGGAGAGTTCTATCTTTTTTTATGGGCCCGAAAGCGTATGCCGGATACCGACAAAGAACTGTTCAAGCACATCCGGGATAACAGCATTCTTTCGGCGATTACTTCAAATCTGGTCGCCGTGTTGTTGCTGGTTGTCTTGCTCTATACAAAAACGATAGAGCTGGAAGGGATTATCGATGATGTGAATCTCTATTATGTGCTCGGTGGAGTCATTTTGTTTATTGGGGCCGTAATATTTGCTATACAGTTTCGCAGCTATATCTTCTCTTTGCCTGTTAAAAAGACCATCGTCGTTTTTTTAATCTATCTGTTCCGGTTCATTTTTGATCACCTTGGTATGGTCTTTATGTGGGCCGCGGCCATTTCCGGTGTCTCCTGGTCAGTCTGGTTTACTTTTTTGGCCATACTTGTGGTGGTCAACCGTATCCCCTTTATGCCAAGCAAAGACCTGGTTTTCATGTGGGTTGGAATTGAGTATGCCAGGATGATGGATGTCACCCTGGCCTCATTTGCAGCCATGCTGCTGGTCTACAGCGCCATGAAAAAACTTCTGAATGTATTTGTTCTTTCACTTCTTTCTGTAACTACAGAGCAAGACGATGAAAAGGAAACCTCCGTGGAGCAAAAAGAGTAAGTCTGACTACTTCTCTTTTCGAAAAGCCGGCCGGCTGCCATAGGTGAGCAATCGCCATATCCACTCCAGCGGACCCATTTTGAATTGGGTAAACCACCATTTTGCAGCAATGGTCTGAAGCACATACACAAAAGCGGCCATTAACAGCAT
>JASCXY010000272.1 GCA_030012235.1 Balneolaceae bacterium ANBcel3
CCTCTCGCCTTCCTTTATTTCGATAAGCCTCTTTAACGATTGATAGCCATTGAGTACAGCATGCCATTCATAACTGCCCGGCAGTAACGAAATTTGCACAGAATCAGAACGAAGCAGAAACTCTTCATAGAAGTTTTCTCCATGTACATGCACATGCACCCCTTCATGTTCCGTATAAAACAGCACCGTCCCTGCAGCTGGTTCGCCTTCCTCACGTGCTATTAGACTTTCGCTGTCCAAATTCTGAGCAGCCAGTGTACCAAGGCCAATCATACAGACAGCTATACTAAGAATCCATCTTGACATCATCATCTGATTTATATCTATGAAATTAGTTTTATTACTGATCAACAGGCCTATTTAATAAGCATCATTTTGCGGGTCAACTGTGTATCACCGGCCATAAGACGATAGATATACACACCGCTTGACAGTTGGCTTCCATCAAACTGAGCCACATGCCAGCCTTTGGACTGATGCCCGGAAACCAATACCTGAACTCTTCTTCCGAGAACATCAAACACTTCCAGCCGCACATCTGAATCTTGTGTCAAAGCATAGCGGATGTTGGTCATCGGATTAAACGGATTGGGATAATTCGGCAGCAGAGAGATTTCTTCAGGTAAAAGCTGGTCCTGAATCTCTTTCAGATAATCCCTCCTTCCTGTGAAAACCGACCAGGTAACCAACGGCTCAGAAACCACCGTTTCCACAGATTCATGATCCGAAAGCAGATAAGACTGGTGAGTTACCGGATTAATCAACAATACAGCGGCATCGGTCCCAAGTCCGCTCATATCGGCTTCCCAAATCAGCTTCTCGCCAACCGGAGCTTTGACCATCAATGAATATTCGGATCCGGTATCATCGAAACTGTCCATGATCCGGTGATACAATCCTGTTCGTCCAACAGCCTCATCATCGGATAAAAACGCCATACCGTATCGAACCATCTCCATCCCTGGATGCCGTCCTTCCATTGCATCACGATGATATTCAATAATTGAACGTGTTGTCAACCGGTAATCATTTCGACGAACAAATGTACCAGAAAGCGCCAGCCTTGCTTCTTTACTTCTCCTTTCAGCCAACTGCTTTTGAATTTCCTTTTGCGAGGACTCTGTCCTGCGCTCAACAGGAGTATACGGTATGGCCAGTATATTCATCTGCCAGGCAGGATCATTAAAAAAATAGTATCCCACGCCGGGAATCAATACATCGGACGTTTCATAAACCTGATCGTATCCAAACAAATCCGTTTCTATTGTATTCAACTCCAATACATCCATCCAGAAAATATCCTGTTCAAAAGGATTGCTGATAATATTCCATCCTGGATTAAGCGGAATAAGAAATACATCTTCCTCATTCGGGATGACTGGGGTGATTTCAGATTGAAAATCCACCGAGCCACGGCTCAACACCCAGTAACCTTCTCCCGGGCTTAACACAAACGGATTTGCATCGGGATCATACTCCTGATAGTAATCCGTTTCGCCACCAATATCTCTGAACACACGCCAGTCATCACTATACTGTCCGGCAAAAAATCGATCAAAGGCGAAACCATCGTCTCCGGGCATTCCGAACAACTTGTAATCCTTCTCGGATAGAACTTGCCCCTCCGGATCTTCACCAGGCCTGTGGAAAAGCACAGTGATCTCAACTTCTGGCCGAACCGGATCAGGCCGTGTGGAAAAGCTGGCTTCACTGCTCCAATTTGAGCTGGTAATATCGTCATGAAGCCTAACCCTCCAAATATAGGAGGAATTTTGAGCCAGCCCCTGAATCATGATTTGAGAATCCAGGCTTTCAAGTTCCAGAATACCTCCCTCATCCGGAGTAACCTCAATCTCAAATCGAGTTTCATCATGAAGTGAAAACCAGCTAAGCGTCGGTGAAGTGCTGATATCGACCGAGCCATCTACAGGAAAACGTGTTATTGGCGTCTCTGCTATTGTAACGAACGTTCCGGTTTCAGACCATTCACCGGTACCGCCAGTATTATGAGCCCTGACCCTCCAATAATAGCCCTGATAGTATTCAAGCTCAAACAGTGCTTCAAACGTGGTTGCTGAAACTTCTTCTGTGGCTTCCACGAGAGCATTGAAACCAGCATCCACCGCCACCTGAACTTCATAGAAATGTGCACGTTCTGCTTCTTCCCAGCTATAGACCGGCATCCTGGAAACAGAACCGGCAGAATCTACCGGCGAAACCAAATCTACGCGGCCCGGTGGCATTGGAATGGTAGTGAATGACCATTGGTCCGACCAGGGCCCGGTTCCACTTTCATTTTCAGCGCGTACACGCCAGAAATACGTTTCGTTGGGATTCAACTCTTCTTCGAATTCAAAGGTTACTGCTTCAAGATGTTGTTCATCCATTAACAAGCTGGTAAAATCGGTGTCAACAGAAAGTTGCAGCTGATAGGTTTCTGCCCTGTCTGCCCCCGACCAGGTTAGCATCGGCTGAAGCACTACATCGGCTTCCTCGTTTTCCGGGGAGAGAAGGACTACGGCAGGTGGCGGTTCAATCTGGGTTTGGAAACGGAAGGGATCCGACCAAGCTCCCACGACACCGTCATTGTTCCCGCGAACCCTCCAGAAAAATTCCTGATTCCAATCAAGAGCCTGGTCTGACTGATACGAAAGCTGCTCAATTCCATCCCGTTCTTTTACCAATTCACCTGCACCAAAATCAGCCGAAGAAGAAACTTGCAATTCGTACGATGTTGCGCGAATGGCTTCTTCCCAAAGAAACTCCGGTTGAACAGGAACATTCAAAGATTCATTCTCCGGTGCCAGAAG
>JASCXY010000273.1 GCA_030012235.1 Balneolaceae bacterium ANBcel3
GTTCCGGCTCGTACATATCCGGCTCCATTCAGGACGGTTTCACGCTGATCGATGGTCCGGTCGGCACGATTAAAATCATCCTCTGCATAGGCATAATTGACCCGGTTGTCTGACTGAATAGACGCATCCACCCCCACAGCCCAGGTCCACCAGCTTTCTGCCTGACGTTCCAGTGATATTCTTGATCCGGCCACCCACCTGTCCACTTCTATATCGGCAAAGGGCAATGGATTATGAAGCGACCGGGATATCCCGTAAACACCCGCTCTGATGAGGCCTGCACCTGTCTCAGACTGGAGGCGAACCCCGACTTGCCCCTGCCTCCAGCTCTTTCCGGCAGAAGCATTTTTAAATGCATCGGCGGCTTTGGTTCGATCGGTATTGATTTCATCCAACGTCAATGCTCCCGGGTGACGGGTATCGGGAGCATCCACAAAAGCACCTGTAAACTGCAGTGTAGACTCCTGTGAAAGGTTCCACTCCATAGAACCGGATAACCGGAGGATGGAATGCCCGCTGTGATCACGAAACCCGTCCCTTTCCAAATACGAAGCTGACACATGATAGCGTCTTTGGTCTCTTAGCCAGGTTCCGGAGGCCAATCCATGGTAGGTTCCGTGGGAACCCCCGTATAAACGTACCCGCATCAAAGGCTCAAAAGACGCTGGCCGGGTGGATAAAAATAGCGTCCCGCCACTGGCGTTCCCCCAAAACGATGAGCTCGGCCCACGGATAATTTCCATCTGCTGTATCATGGAAGGATCCACGATATCCATAACGGTTTGCCCGTCCGGTACGGTCAGGGGAATATCGTCCATGAGTACCTGTATTCCGCGAACTCCAAAGGCCGCTCTCCATCCCATTCCACGGATGGACATACGTTCACCAAGAGCATCGTTATGGCGGTCGTTAATCCAAAGGCCGGGTACGCCGGACGCCAAATGTGCAAAGCTGGTTCCCGGCTCCAGATTTTGTTCAAGAGGGGTACGGGTCCGAACAAAAACCGAAAACGGAGCATCGGCTTCCGTAACCATATCACGGGCTGCCTGAACTTGAATTTCAGAAAGAATATAAGTCAGAGTGTCCACACGAGCTTGATCTTCCGCATATAATAATGCCGGAAGAAACCATATTGATAGTACAATTACCAGATATTTTTTTGCCACGATCTTTTATCGATTCTGTTTTTTATGCACATTGTCTTATTCAAAAAAAGAGAATGGGATTCTCTTAAGGTGCACTATGTAAGAACAACCGGCGGCGTTTTCCGGTTCACCGAAGATAACTTTTGTCTCTTTCATGCGTATATGCTTTTAGTTGCACCACAAAACAAGCGTATAATTTCAGTAAGAAACTATACGCTTTTGGCAGGCTCAAATTATAATAAGAGAACGTATCATGATGGAGTGGATCTATGAATAAAAGGAATCGTCCTATTGTACTCCTCATGGCAGCATTATTTGCCATAATATTTATCGGGAGTAAAAGCAGTTTTATGATCGCCGGTTCAAAGCCGAATCCGGACTTGAAACCAGAAAATGTCTGGAAAAGTGAACAGATTTCCGTTCAAACCCCGGGATATATCACGGCTACCACCTTTGGTGGCTCCATTTCAGTGATGTCCCATGACAAAGATGAAATCCTGATAGATATTTATGTTCGTGAAAACAACAAATATATTCGATCAGGGGAAGAAGCTTCTGTTAGAATATCTCTGGAAACGACCGAACATGGAGCTGTAATAAAAGCCGAGCCGGTTCGATCCCGTGGTTTGCTTCGAAGATCCCCGTCCGTGTCGGTCTCCTACCGCATGCTTGTACCTGAAAAAACAGAGGTTCGTGCAAATACAAGCGGCGGACACATTCATGTAAAGGATATTGATCACAATGTTACACTGGTCACCAGTGGAGGCAGTGTGTCGGCAGCCAATATCAACGGCGATGTTCTTGCGAGGACTTCTGGTGGACCTATTAAAATTCGAAAGGTTATCGGTGACGTAACCGCCAGAACGAGCGGAGGAGGCATTGACATCACAGATGTCGCCGGGAGTTTGAATGCCCGGACTTCAGGCGGACCCATTCAAGTGAAAAACAGCTCTGGTGTCATCGATGCAAGAACTTCGGGCGGACCTTTGACGTTTGATCAGGTCGCCGGAGCCATTGAGGGCCACACCAGCGGCGGACCTATTCGTGCAACCATCTCCTCTCTGAAAGATCACCTCATTTTGAAGACTTCTGGCGGTGGAATTTTTGTGAAACTTCCGGCTAATGAAGAGATGACCGTAAATGCGTCCGGGTCGTCCGTTCAATATGATCTGCCGGGATTTGAAGGAAAATCCACCCGAACTTCTATCTCGGGAACCGTACACGGTGGTGGAGTTCCTGTAGAGCTTTCAACCAGCGGCGGCTCTGTCCGAATTGAGACCTATTAAGCTATTTTATACAAAAAAGGCAGCCAGGAATACTCCTGCTGCCTTTCTGTCTGATCATTTTCCGAAGCCTATTTGATCAGTGTCATTCGGTTTACCTGGTTAAAGGATCCCGCCTGAATTCGGTAAAGATACATACCGCTGGATAACCCGGAGGCATCAAAACGAATGGTATGAACTCCCGCCTGCTTTGTTTCATTCACGAGGGTCGCAACACGCTGCCCCTGAATATTAAAGACATCAAGCACAACATTTGCGGTTTCGGGAAGCTCAAATCGAATTTGTGTCGACGGATTAAACGGGTTCGGGTAGTTCTGATCGAGGCGATAGTTTAATGGAACTTCGCTTAATTCTTCCACACTGGTTGGAAGTC
>JASCXY010000274.1 GCA_030012235.1 Balneolaceae bacterium ANBcel3
GGAGCGGGATTTTATGGATATCGCAGAAGCCTTCAGATATCTTCATCCGAAGCGGCTAAAGTCAGAAAGGCCAAATTTGTGGTTGCCGGCGGAAGCATTGGCGGATTAACCGTAGCAGCCAGACTACTCAGAGCCGTTCCTGGTGCAGATATTACAATCATTGAGCCGCGTGAAGAGCATCATTATCAACCCGGATATACTCTTGTGGCTGCCGGTGTATATAACAGGAGCGATGTTATTTTTGAACAAGAGTCACTCTTTTTCTCTGATATGAAATGGGTGAAAGATTACGTGGAAGCCTTTGAACCTGACAGAAACCAGGTAATTACCCGCAGCGGTGAAGCCATCAATTACGACTATCTAATAGTAGGGCTTGGAGTTGAATGCAATCTCGATTCGGTAGAAAATCTCAGAGAAGCACTGAACACTGATTATGCTGCGAATATTTATGATCTCAGCTCAGCCGAAAAATACCGAAAACTTGCCGACAATTTCGAAGGCGGAAATGCTGTGTTCACCTATCCGCCCGGATATGTTAAATGCGGTGGTGCTCCTCAAAAAATCACCTGGCTTTCCGAAGATCTGTGGAGAGAAAAGGGAATACGAGACAGGGTAGACGTGTCTTTTTATACAGAAAGAAACACGATTTTCCCTACGGTGCCCAGAGTAGATGAAGCTGTAAAACCGCTCATCGAGGCACGTGGTATTCAAAATTACTATAATCAGGTTTTGCGTGCTATAGATACCTCAACCCGAACGGCCATATTCGAAGAAACCACGACAAATGGTACAGTTCGTGAAACCAGGCAGCCATATGACCTGCTGCACCCCATGCCACGGTTTCAAACACCAAAGCCACTTCGCGAAGGCCCTCTGACGCGAGAGGGTATCGGCGGCCAGCTTTCGGTAGACCGTGAAACGCTTCAGCACACCCAGTATCCGAATATTTTTGGGGTAGGTGATAATGCAGCTACAGGTGCAGCTAAAACAGCGGCAACCATCCGCAAACAGGCTCCCGTTGTTGCCGGAAACATGATTGACCTCATTCTCGGTTACGAACCCTCCAATAAATATGACGGAGCTTCGGGGTGTCCTCTGCTGACCCGCTACGGACGGTGCATGATGTTTGAATTCGACTTTCAAGGAAATCTCATCAATGAGTGGCTCTACCGGCCAACCCAGGAAACCCGGATTTGGTGGGACTTTAAAGTCCACGGCCTCAAACGACTTTATAGGTATGTTATGATGAACGGGTACGTATAGAACCAAAGCCAACGGGTATAAAAAATGCGCTGTATGCCATCGTACTTATGCGAGGTACTGCAACAGTTTTTTGCCTACTATTGGGGATAAATCTGACGGGACCACCTATACTACATTCCAATCCTCTCTTTGGGATCTTTGCGTAAATGTCTTCCAGTTGATTTGTATCCGCCGGTTGGTGCATAAGCATGATAAGGGCCGTAATTACGGCTCGATTTCCGGTGATCCCGACAGGATAGAAAAGTTGGAGCGTGAAAACCGTGAAATTCGCCAGGCTAACGAAATGCTTCGGAGAACCTCGGGGTAGTTTACACAGGCAGAGCTCGACCGTCCAGCGGCTGATGATAGATCTTGAGCTGTGTGGATCCGTCTGTGCCTGGGCGAGTTGCAAAAACCACGATGTTGGCCGATGCGGGTATTAAACCATCTGTGTAAAGCTAGGGCGGAAGCTTACAAGGGCAATGTTAATCTGAAAAATTCCCCTATTTTACGAGCATCATCTGTCGGGTCTTCACATATTCCCCGGCTTCTATCCGATAAATATACATACCACTGGACAGCCCGGTAGCATCAAAGGTCACATGATGCCATCCCGCAGAGCGCGTTTCGTTGGCCAGTGTTTCAACCTGCTGACCCAGCATATTGTAAACCGTAAGACGAACATGAGTCTGCTCCGGGACAGAAAACCAAATCTGTGTGGAAGGGTTGAAGGGGTTTGGATAGTTTTGTTGTAAATCAAAGCTACTGGCGACTTCCTGCGAGGCCGAGGTTTCGGTATCATAGAAGGCCTTGTATGTGCTCCATTTCGTCACATCCAGAGTAAGCGTTCGGGTCTCGGGATCCCAGATGTATTGGGCGATACGATCATTATCGAGAATTTCACCGCTGTCCTGTTCTACAACTATAACCTCTTCGCCTTCGTCGGTTACATATAAAACGCCGGGACTCTCTTCAAATTCAAGGTTATACATAGTCAAGCGGGATGGTTTTCCGAAGCCTGTCATACCTTCTTCAGCTGTGGAAAGGGACATGGTAGCAGCAGCAATGTCCATATTTTCCTGCAGATTCATCAGGGCCTGTGCAGTAACAGGCTGATGGTCCTGGTCTAAAATGCAAAGATTAAGCGGTTCAAGACCCTCAATCAACTCTGTATCTATAACAAGAGTTCCGAGTTGTTTTGCCTCATCAGAAAAATCATCATGCCCGGGCGCCCACTTATCAAATACAAGCTTTGTGATTGCCGTAAAGTCCTCAATTTCATTGAATACCGTACTGTTATCGGGATTCAGTGTCTCATCCAGCCCCACAGGGTCAATGTCCATTACCGTGATCATCATGGCAACGGGAAAGGAATCAAAATGGGCTGAGGAAATTTCAACGCTGATCTGGGCCCATGGCTGCGTCTCCCAGTCCTGAGCCTGGTTTAGCGTATCTGGAACCGGGATTTGTACAGACCAGTAACCTTCCTCTTCGAGCCATTCTACAGAAGGCTGTGTCTCGCCCAGCTCATTGGCGTCGACACGCATGCTATA
>JASCXY010000275.1 GCA_030012235.1 Balneolaceae bacterium ANBcel3
GGTGCAATACGCTCTTATTTACAGCGGCATGATAAGCAAATTTCGCCCGAAAAGTCTGATTTGTATATGGAGATCGTTGTTTTTTGGCAAACATACAACGGAGAGCAAAAACGTTTGGTGGAAAGACTATCGGAGTGGCTTCCCAGGATGCAGTTATGGGCCTGTGATGATGTTTTAAAGCAGTTCCTCTCGCTGTGCGATCAGCTTCAGAAAGAGGACGCTTCCCAGGACTCACTGAAAAAAGGATTTGGAAAGCTAATCATGGAAATCCGTAAAGATATGGGATACAGAAACAGAGGCTTGAAATCCAGTTACTTTGATATGTAACGTTGGCTGTATTGCTACATCAGGGTTGAAGTTCATCCAAAAATGAAGAAAAGACGATCAGAAGACGATGACTCAAAGGTCTGATGTACCGACTTTATTCGCCTCCTTCTTTAATAAAACGTTTAGCGACCCATCCGCGAATGGGCACTTCGACTTCCATCCATTCCTTGTCTTCACTTAAGATAGAAACACGTGTACCATTAGAAAGAGGAGCGGTAATTGTAGAATGAGAAGTACCTGGGCCGGACCGGATGTTCAGGGCACGGACGTCAACGGTTCCATATCGCTTATCTGAAGAATAAACTTCTGGCTCATCATCCTCTTTCCGGCCCCCTTTGGAAAGTCGATCGCGTAATTTATCGAGTGGAAAAGCGGGTCCCGGATCCACTTTTCTACCGGGAGAGATATCATCGTGGCCCAGTATATAGGTGATCGGATATTCCTTCAGGAGAGATCGACAGAGCTGAAATGTAGCCTCTATTTGTTCTTCGGTAAAAATATGCCAGCCGGACAGCGAGGATTCATTTTTGTGAACCGCCTGCATGACTTCATTTTCAGGATATTCTTTGCCAAACCAGGAACGCCATACAGCACCAGTTTTCATCAATTTACCGGCATTTACCAATTCAATTCCGATGGAATATTGATTCAAGGACGTACGATCCTTCCATGCGCTTTTTCCGGCATGCCACCCGGTTTCATTAAACGGAAGAAGCTGCGTGACAGAACCATCCCGGTCAATGACAATATGGGCTGAAACCGCAACATCCGGATCCAGAAAGGTTTTGATGGCCGAGGAGGCACTCGCACTTGCTGTATAGTGAAGAACCAGGGTATCCGGAAGGCCCTCTTTAAAAGCGCCGCTGGTTTTTGAAGTTTTTTGGATATCGGCAACAGCCTTGTCCAGTAAATGATGCTCTATGTTCATAGTCCCTCCAATGAGTGATCTGCAAGACGAGAAATAAAACGTGCCAAAGATACCGTAAGATGTTAATAGTTAAGGGTTAAATTCAAGCTGCATTTTGTAGGGAAATGGAGTCATTTTTAAAAAATGAACAAGGGCAGGATTTGATTCTTCTTATAAAAGGTTAAATTGTCCGAAACCATTGTAATCCAACCGGGGAGGAATGTATGAGCATTTCAATTTCTTTTGACGATAAAAACGCCAGGGGTCGTATGAAAAAGCAAAGGGTAACACCATGGAACTCAAATAATGTTTCTGATTTCCCCGGAACAAGAGTCAGGGAAGGAAGTACGATTGGGGGATATATTTTTATAGTCCTTGGACTGATATGGCTGATTCCCTCTTTGGTTGCGTTGTACAGTTATGTAGCAAAAATTATCCCGCCCTTTGTATTGGCGGCGGACACGCCTTTTATTGTTTTTTCTATTGTGTTTTCCGTTGGTTTCCTTTTAACAGGTCTCCATTTTCTGCGCTTCAGAGAGGTGATTACGATAGAGAATGAGCGGGTTGTTTATGAAAAAGAGTCCTTGTTTGGACAGAAATACTGGCAAGAGCCACTGAAGAATTTTCAAGGAGTACTGCAGCGTACAGAGTATCGCAGCGGCGGGAAAAACTCACCGTCATATACCTTGTATATTGTTGAGTTATGTCATCCGGATTCTAAAAAAACGTTGCTTTTGCACGAAAGTCGGGATGATCATGATTTTAGAAAAACATGGGAAGCCTATAGCAGAACATTGAAAGTGCCGGCACTTGTAAAGGAAGGAGAACGGATCATCAAAAGAGCGGTGGAAGATCTGGATAAGTCTATAAAAGAGCTTGCAGAGGAAGGTAAAATCGATATTTCTTTTGATCCGGCTCAGGCTCCACCTGTAGGGGTGGTTGCTACCGTGGAAAAAGACGCACTGAAAATGATGTTACCAAATGCGCCGTTTAAGGCCTCCAACCTGGTTGGTATCTCGGTGTTCCTGTTATTTCCCATGGTGTTTATTTATATCGGTTTCTTTTTAGAAGATGCCAGTATTGCTTTTGGAATAATGGGATCAATCTTTTTGCTGGTTGTGGTCTTTTCTTTCATATGGAAGGCGATAGCAAAGGAAGTGCTTTGGGTAAGTAGCAAAGAGGTTCGCTTTTTTTACGAAACTCCCTGGGGTGAGCGTCCTGGCTCGGCCTTAAAAACGAAACAGGTTGAAGCTGTGAGGGTTGGGAAAAGGGTGGATGACCGCATAAACAGAAACGGGCTTTTGATAATATCAGATGAACTGCAGCTGAAAGTGGGAGAAGGGCTTACGGATGAAACTCTTGAGTGGCTGAAGCAGTGTGTTCTGGCTGTAATTACTCGAAAATGAAAGATTTTGATGCGGAATGCTTTGCGGACTCTTTTGCGGGTAATAAACAGCGAATGGCCATAGGTTTTTTTGCTGGATTTTCTATTACAAACAACGTTGGTTTTCAAAAAGTCATACTGACCCGAAACGAGCAGTAAACCTTGCGAAAAATGC
>JASCXY010000276.1 GCA_030012235.1 Balneolaceae bacterium ANBcel3
AGGCCGACAACAATATCAATATTTATTTAGACTAAATTTAAATAGCGTGATCTTGTGAAGTACTTTTTTTGAGTTTTTGCACCACGTTTCTTCACATCTTTAAATTCTTAAGAATTTGACAGGGAAAAGAGAAAGCTGTGGTGGCAGAGCTATCTAAAAGACAACTTTTTTATTACTTCTCAGGATGATGTGTTATTTTCTATGGGAGAAAAAAATCTTGGAGATAGGCTTTTATGAGCGGATTATGCCGTAAGACACTTTGTATTCTTTTTTTTACTTCCCTGTTTGCAGTTAGTGTAAAAGCGCAAATTCCGGGTACCGGGGGTATTCCAAGCCAGGATACGGTAGCTACATCCATTCTTCCGGCGGTAGTCTATACCTCTGATTTGGGATTGCTGGGAGCCGTATTATATAACAGAGTTCGGTATGATACGGATGTACTCGGAGCCGGTTCTCTTCAGCCGTATATCAACTCTACGGAGCTAAGTGCCGAATTATCTACAAAGGCCCTGGCTGGAGTTCGGTTTGTATATGAGCAAAGAGAAACGTTTGATCTTCCGATCCGTTCTCGGTGGTCTGTAAAACTCCAACATGATCCGGCAGAGCTTTTTTTTGGAATAGGAAATGATACCCCGTTTGAAAAATCAGACTGGGATTCCGGGTATTATGATTTTGGAATTTATCTGGCGGAGTTGTCCTGGAGAGGACGCTCAACCTGGTATCGCTCGTCACACGGGAACGGGTATATTGACTTTATCGCCTTAACAGAAGTGAGTTATCAAAAGCCCAAAAAGAATGAAGACAGGCTCTTTGACTTGATAGAGCCTTTCGGATATGAAGGCGGGTGGCTGAATATGATCGGAGCCGGGTTATTATGGGAAAACAGGGACAATGAAGTTGCAGCCTCCCGTGGAAGTCGGTTTGAAGTGACGGCATCGTATTCACCCGGACTGCTTTTAAGTGATTTTCATATGCTCAAGTTAGCAGGGGATTATCGCCAGTATATAACATTGCCTGTTCCATATTTTTATCCTGTTCTTGCCGGCAGAGTAGCCGGTGAGTGGACCACAGGAGATGTTCCTTTCTGGAAATTGCCCTTTTTAGGGGATCAGTACACCCTTCGCGGTTATCCCTGGTATCGGTTTCGGGGGGATGCTTCAGTGTACTATAATCTGGAACTGCGAACCTGGTTGTACCAGTTTAATACCTACAATATTCGACTTGGCGTACACGGGTTTCATGACGCGGGACGGGTTTTTTCCGTGAGCGATGATTTTTCAGATATTATGAAAAACCATCACAGGACTGTCGGGGCCGGTGTCGCTGTTTCTGCTTTTTCTCCTTATTTAATCTTCCGGATGGATTTCGGGTTTTCGGAAGATATGTTTCGCTTATATATGAATATGGGCTATATGTTTTAAGAGAACGTTTATAAATAGATATAGGTACACCCGTCGCCTCCTTCATCTACCGGGGCTGCTTCAAAATGCTTGATATCTTTACGTGATGCCAGATGCTCATGGATCAGTTTTTTTAAGATTCCGTCCCCTTTTCCATGAACGATGGAAATATGTTGAATTCCCCGGGTTAATGCTTCGTCTACAAAAGGGACGACCTCCCGCATGGCTTCTTCTCCCCGTTTGCCCCGCACATCAAGCCTTCCGGAAAAAGGACGCGCATGATCACCATAAGAAGTAGTTACTTTATATGAGATAGATGGTGCCGGTCGCTGGGGCACTTTGCTGGTTAAAACCAGATTTTGATACTTGGTTTTAATACGTAAACCATTGATTAATACTGTTGCCGAAGATCCTTTCACATCAAGCAATTCTCCGGTGGAGTGGCTGTCCAGCAGCTTGACAGCATCTCCTGGCACCGGTTTTTGTTTTGACGCGGGTTGCTTTTTCCTCTGTTTCCTGGATCTTCTTTTCTCCTGCTTTTTTTTCAGGCTGGACTCATAATCAGCGATCTCTTTTCTCTTAGCTTTTACGGCCTCTTTGTCTTGTTCAACGGCAGCCCGAATGGCCTGTTCAATCTTTTTATTGGCCTGAGAGATGATACTTTCAGCTTCTTTCATAGCTTTACTATGAATGTCCTCTTTCTGTTCCCGTATTTGCTGAAGCCGCTGTTCAAGATCCTGTTTTATTTTTTCCCGAATCTGATCTTTTTTACGAAGGTCAGAGATCTGGCTTCTCAACTGTTGTGATTCTTTTTCAAGAGAAAGGATGAGAGAATCCAGCTTGTTCTTTCCAGTTCCAACCTGTTTTCGGGCTTTTTGGGTTAATATCTCAGGCAAACCCAGACGCTCGGCGATTTCAAAAGCATAACTGCTTCCGGGAATCCCTTTTTTAAACCGATACGTAGGCGACAGGGTCGTTTGATCAAATTCCATGGAGGCATTTTGCCAACCTGGCGCTTCGTGGGCGAAGAGTTTTAGCAATCCATGATGTGTTGTGATCAGGCATCGTGTCTTTTTTTCTGATAGAATTTCAAGAAATGCAGTAGTGAGAGCCGTTCCTTCATCCGGATCCGTTCCGCTTCCGGCTTCATCAACCAGAACCAGGCTGTTCTCCTGTGCACGCTCCAGAGTGGTTTTCATCCAGTGGAGCCTGGAAGAAAAGGTGCTCAGATCACTTTCTATGGATTGTTCATCCCCCATGTCGACGAATATCCCTTTTGTCAACGGTATAATTGCTCCCTCATCAGCGGGAACAGGTATACCGCATTGCGTCAGTACCGTTAGCAGCCCCACCGTTTTCAG
>JASCXY010000277.1 GCA_030012235.1 Balneolaceae bacterium ANBcel3
GCGTGAACCAGTTCATGAGGTACAACTGTATGCAGCCAGTTCCCATCACGGGGATTCATACTTTTTCCGTGAATCTTTGGGATTTCAATCTCTATTCTGAAATGAAGTGTGGTTACGTATCCATTTGACCGGTCGTTCAAGCTATTTAGTACGACCGGCATTCTTTTTAATTCTCCACCAGTCAGATTCTGAACAATGGGATATTGTTCTTCTAAAATGCGAGCGGTTTCATAGGCCGAAGCAGCTTGTCCTTGTTGGTATAGTATTATGAAATGAGGAGTTTCCAGCTGATACCAGGGGTACTTATCTGACCGGAAAATATTCTCATAAGATTGAGCTATGGAGAGCTCAGAAAAGAAAAACAGGAAAAAAAAGAAAGAGAGGAGGAGAAACCTCGTAAAAACAAAAATAATACCGGGTTTGAAACGGTACATAAGGGGGAACTCCGTGTGGATCGGTGGCCTAACCGGCATTCAGGTAAATAACGTAATCATACATTAACCAAAAGAAACAAAAACTACCTGCGAGTACGAATAAATGCCAAATGGCATGAAAATTAAAATATTCTTTGGATGGATTTGGCCACTTTGCTGCATATAGAATGGCACCAACAGAGTACATAACTCCTCCTGTAATAATAAGCCACATACCATTACCTTTTAAATTATCCCATGCCATGGGTAAGAAAAAAATGGCCATCCAGCCCATAGACAGGTAAAGAACAAGAGAAATCCATTTTGGCGCATGCATCCAAACACATTTAAAAATAATTCCGGCAAGGGCTATTCCCCAGACAAGGGAGAAGAAAATCCATCCGGTTAACCCCTGAAGAACAATTAATGTAATAGGAGTATAGGTTCCCGCGATCAGGACATAGATCATCATGTGATCAATTCTTCTTAGGATAGAAATAGTCTTAGTAGAAACCGGCAACATATGATATAGGGTACTTGCCAGATACAGAAGCAGCATACTTGTACCAAAAATCGAAAATGCTACAATATGGGTTGCCTGGCCAACGGAAACCGATTTATGAATTAAAAGAACAAGTGCTGGTATCGACAAAAGAACTCCGGCTAAATGCGTGTATGTATTTGCCGGTTCTCTGACGGCCCGGAGGTATTTTATTATCGTGCGAAACATAAATAAGGAATTATGATCGTTGGTGCCTGAAATATTCGTTTGAGAGGCCCAATATTATCCGTCAAATTGTTTGTACATGTTAGTCCCGAAAAGGATCAAAAACGTCTGGCCCTGCCATAACTACACCCAGTGGCTGTAGCCAATGTTTTATTTTAATTGTATTCTGATGATAATTCAACACTTCGGTTAATCTTCTATAAACATGGGGAGATTCATCCAGGCCACCTCCTCTTAATTCTACCTTTTTTTTCTTGAGCCACTCATTCATCATTATTGGAGTTACGGCCCCTTGTCGGATCTGTTTTCTGTTTTTTCCTCTACCCCGGAATTTTCCGGCCGCTTTCGTTCGGGACATTACTCTTCCGGCACCATGTACGGTAGAATACAACGCTTTTCTGCTTTCCTGGCTGTCAATACCTTCTAAAATAACCGAAGGGTCTCCCATACTGCCACCGACAAAACTCACTTGTCCCGGAAAAGCGGGAGTAGCACCTTTCCTGATCACTATGAACTTCTTGTCATCATGCACTTCTTTCCATGCATAATTATGATGATTATGAACTTCCTCCACGATTGGTGCATCAGCAAGTCGTGCAACATACGAGCATACCCATTCTCTTCCGGCTTTTGCATAGGCGCCACAAAGCCTCATTGCGCGATAATAACGTTCGCCAAGATCAGAATTTAAATCCAGCAGTACCTCTATTTCTGATACACGGGCATCCCATGGCTTTTGCTGGGAGAGGTTTATGAAACCACTCGCCGTTTTGTGGCCGAGTCCACGGCTGCCAAAATGAACTCCGATCCAGATGTTCATGGATTCATCGGAAAAGATATCGATATAGTGATTACCGGCACCAACGGTACCCAGTTGTTCGCGGCCCAATTTCTTCAGATCCTGAATTAATGAGGTCTTTTCGTATGCTTTCCAGTCGTTGCTATCAAAAACAGGGTGGTCTTTCGGAGCCTCCGTGTTGGTTTGGCCAATACCGAAAGAAATGTACCTTTCAATATCATTCAGCAATTTTGAAAGCTTAAGGTCAGATGTTTTCATATCCAGGCGAACGGCAAGATTACCGCAACCGATATCAAATCCAACTCCAACGGGCGATACATGGTTGTTATATGCGGCCACACCACCTATAGGCATCACATACCCAAGATGTCCGTCAGCCATCAAGGCTCCCCGTTCGGCATTCTTCAGAACATGGGTAAACTGGCTGAGGGTTTGCTCATCATGTAAACCAAATACAGGATTTCCATGTATATATTGCAACATAATCTGAAATCATCAGATTTTAAAACCGACGATGTATATCCACCCAAAAGAAGCTATTATTTAGCCTTCTCTTTCAATATATCAACATATTCCAGTTTTTCCCAGGAGAACTCATTCCGGCCGAAATGTCCATATGCAGCGGTATTTCTGAAAATCGGCTTTTTTAAATCAAATCGTTGAATAATACCTTCGGGAGTACAATCAAAAACTTCCTGCACGATTTGAGCTAATGCAACATCACTAATGGTACCGGTACCGTAGGTATTCACAGAAACAGAAACCGGTTCGGCAATTCCAATAGCATACGCCAATTGCACCAGGCATTC
>JASCXY010000278.1 GCA_030012235.1 Balneolaceae bacterium ANBcel3
TTCTTTGACCATACCCACACACCCAGCAATAAAATCATCATCACAAAGAAGGTGGTGACGGCATTCATAAACAACCGGGAGCCCCGTTCGTCCGCCGCCGGAACAACTTCATCCTTGCCCATCATAACCCGAACACTTTCTCTTCTTTCCTGAGCCCTGACATCCTCGGGCGTTTCGGTAACTACAGGAGGCTCATACTCCATCCGGGAGACCATAAAAAGCCACAGAAGCAACAATACGGCAGATGCTGCTACGGCAATACCCACTAATTTTTGAGGACTGCTGTCAGGGAAGTAATTTCTCAGATCCATCATTTAAGATTTGCAATGCGTTCACGGGTGGTAATGAGGTTGGATATTCTCACACCAAAGTGTTCATCGATTACAACCACTTCACCCTGGGCGATTTTTGAATTATTTACAAGAATATCTACCGGTTCACCCGCCAGTTTGTCGAGTTCAATAATGGATCCTTTTGCCAGCTGCAATACCTTTCCAAGAGGCATTTCAATTTGGCCCAATTGCACCGAAACTTCCATCTCAACATCTTTGAGAAGTGCCATACTACGGCTGTTTCCGTTGACTCCTTCCATCAACGAGGGGTCAAAGTCGTCAAATTCAACCTTACGCCCTGTGATCACCTGCTCTTCATCCACCGGTTCAGCATCATCGCTTCCTGTGATGGAAGAAGGATCGGTTTGGCTAAACTCCTGCGATTCTTCCCCTTGTTCAGAGACTATCGCTTCTTCCCCGGTCTCGGCTTCCTCTTTGGGTTCTTCTTTCTTTTGCCCGGTAATGGCTTCGGGATCCCCGATAATAATTTCAGCCCGGACATCGTCATCAGCCAGGCCGCTTACGGTCATTTTCGCATGAAAAAAACCATCGTGATCCATTTTCTTCTCCAGCTGACGCAAAGTAAGAACCTCAATATCGCCCAATGCGAAATTGATTCCGTGCTGCCGGGTAGATTTTTTTAACGTAACAGATAGTTCTGTTGAGAATTTTTTGAGAAGATCGCGTGTAATTTCATTGCTCTCTTTCTCTTCCACTCCCATCATAATGCTCGATAATAAGCCAAACCACTCTTTGTCCAGGACAAGAATTACACTACACTTTTGGACATCATCCTTGGCGTATACAAAGATGTCATTCTTATCCAGAGTTTCCTTGATGTTCCCTTTCTGGAAACTATCGGCTGCAACAACAGCAACTTTGGATTCTTCCTGCAATACCGATGTTAAAAACTTTTCAACATCAGGAAGGTTTTTTTCAAGTTCGGATTTCCAGTTATCTATGTTCATAACAGTTCCTGTTCATTAATGTCTTCTATCAATTCAAAAATTCGTATAGCTCGTTTGCTCCCCAGTGTTCCCGGATACGCCGTCATTTTTTTCACCCCATTTACACGCACTTCAAGAGGATCTTTTGTTTTCTGTGTTAAGGTGATGGCATCGCCTTCCTCAAGATTCAGCAACTCT
The DNA here is from genome assembly GCA_030012235.1 of Balneolaceae bacterium ANBcel3. Taxonomy (GTDB): domain Bacteria; phylum Bacteroidota; class Rhodothermia; order Balneolales; family Natronogracilivirgulaceae; genus JASCXY01. Next base: position 1,478 of record JASCXY010000278.1, read on the forward strand.
TCAATAGAGAGTACCGTCGTTCCCAACAGAGGCTGGACTTTCGTGAATACTTTTGAAAGCGTCTGCTCATACGCTTTCATCTGTTCCTCTGTGAGTTTATGTTTCCGGCTGTGGGAATCCATCCGAAGAATAGATTCATTTAACGATTCTTTAAGAAGGCTGTAGGGATAGGAAATTTTCAGCTCATCTTCCTGATCTCCAACATCCACCCGAAAAACAGCAACAATGGCCGGATCTGCGGAGATCATATGGACGTTCTCGGGCTTGCTTTCATAGCTCATCGATTGAATGCTGAAATTCATGATCGGCTCCCATGCGGCAACTATTTCCCGGTTCACATTTCTCATAATCCGGGTCATGATTTTCTCCTCAATAGTCGTCAGCATTCTTTTTTCAGAGAACGAAGAGCCTCGCCCGCCACTTTGACGTTCAACCATATTAATGCAGAAGCCCGGATTTAAAACAAGAACAACATCTCCGCCCAGTTCCTCCACATTCAAAATATACAGGGCACTTGGGCTTTTGATGTGGCGAACAAACTCACTGGTTGCCAGCTGATCAATTCGAGCCAGCTTTACATCCACTTTTTGCCGAAGACTGGTAGTAAAAACCCGGCTCAGATTTCGGGCGAATACCTCATGCAGAGTCCGGAGTGTCCGCATGATCTCTTTACTAAAAAGCTTTGGATGCTTAAAGTCATACGGCTCTACATACTTTTTTTTCGTATGCTTTGCTACGTTTTGGCTGGAAGACATATGGTTTTCTGATTCGGATTACGCATTCTTATTGCATTACATATTTAGTGAAATACAAATTGCGTACCGAACGCACACCTATTGCCTCATTTACTTCTTTTGCCAACTCTCTTCTCAACCGGTCCCGCTCTTCAAACTGAACCAGTTCCGGTACCGTCCTGGACGACAGCACTTCATTAAAGCGATCCTTGATTTTCATCATATTATCTTCCATCAGCACCACATGGTCTATATGGCTTAATTCAATGCCTATTTGGACAACCAGGAATCTCTGGGCATTGGTTCCGGCGGGGTTAGCGATGATCTCCTCCATCAAAAATGTAGTGGAGTGATCCGGCAGGGACCCAAAAATAAAAATATAGATGTCCTTATAGTGTTCATCTATAACCACATAGGCACCGACCGCCTGGCTCAAAATCAATATAACCAACAGGAAATATTTTCCCTTTGGCAGAAATTTTGAACTCTGCACTTCCTCTTCGGCCGTAGTAACCTCAGAAACTTCGTT
>JASCXY010000279.1 GCA_030012235.1 Balneolaceae bacterium ANBcel3
CTGGACTTCATCAGGAATTTCAATGTACTTCTCGGCAGAGACTTCCTGCTGGATCAATCCCATTGGGAAAATGGGAGACAAATCATCGGGACCCACAGGCTGCTTTGTTTTTGGATTCAGGGGAGGCATCGGTTTGTTGGGCATATCGGCAACAATATTGTACCAGTGTGTCGGTTTTTCCGATTCATTTAAAAGAATTTTCCTGTTACTCATACAGCTATCCTGTTAGGGTTAAATAATTTGATCTTTATTTAATGATTTGAGGCAGTCCCAGGACTATCAATGCCAAATGAACATACCGGCGCACATCAGAATAAGAGATTATTCAATAAAATTCTCAAAAAAAATCCGCCCGTTGATACCTTTGTCTTGAACTTTGTTAATACCATTCAATCAACAGTTTAATTCCCAGTCCAATAAAAATCAGGCCACTCAATCTTTGCATAACCTTGCCAAACTTCTCATTGTTTCGCAATGCTTCTGTAAGCATTGACGATGAATGCGCAAGAAACAAGCACCATATAGCTCCTGTAGTCATAAATGTCAATCCCAACAGTATGAAAGGTGTTGCGCCCTGCACGTACTCCGGATTGATAAATTGAGGAAGAAAAGCCAGAAAAAATAAAGCTACTTTTGGATTCAAAAGATTAGTAAAGACCCCTTGCTTGTAAATCTTGTTCAGGTCCATTTTTTCAATTTGACTTTGCGTATTCTCAAAAACGCTTGATTTATCCGTTAACATCCGGATACCAAGATATACCAGATATGCCACTCCTGAATACTGCACGACCATGAATGCCGTGGCAGATTTGGAAAGAATAACGGATAATCCAAGAGAGGCCAGCAGCGTATGGATTAAACCTCCCGTTGTAATGCCATATACGGAATAATAACCGGCCTTTTTCCCTTGAGTTATACTTCTTGTCAACACATATATGGTATCCGAGCCAGGTGTTATATTTAATACGATTCCTGCAATTAAAAAACCAAAATAATTCTCGATCCCAAGCATTTTTTCGTATTCAGGGGGTTTTTATACCTTATAAAGAACAACGTATGCACGTTTTACTTTTTCCCGAGGCACGTCTTTTTTATCAGTATGAGCGAAGATAAGCGAATAAGATATTGACAATAATTTTATAATCCATCAGTTTAGTCACCATAGAGCAACCCATTTTTTCCATGGAATAAACGAATCTACCTCAAGAACGATCACGATATACATTTTAAACAAACCTTTAGCTGTATCAGCCATCGCTTTTTTAAAATGAGCTATGCACCCCAGGGCTGCTGGTGTTTTATAAACGATGAAATACCGTATTCGTTTTTTTTGGATAGTGATACGGTTTCAATTATCAATCCTGATTAAACCAACGTACTATGAATTGGACTGCATATCTGGCCGGTGAAATTCACTCGGACTGGCGCACAGAGCTTATACAACTCATTAATCACCGTGATTTGCCTTTTTTATGCACAGGGCCTGTTATTGATCACGATGCCAGTGATCACTGTGGAACCCGTATTCTTGGAGAAGAACCTGATCCTTTTTGGAGAGACCGTAAAGGTGCCGGGATAAATGCTATCCGAAACCGCACTCTTATTAAACAGGCGGACGTCGTACTGGTTAAATTTGGCGGATCATACCGACAGTGGAACGCTGCGTTTGATGCCGGCCTGGCATCGGCATGGGGCAAACCACTCATCATTATTCAGGATGAAAAGGATGATCATGCTCTTAAAGAAATCAATGCGGCTTCCCATGCGGTTGCCCGGAATATGGAGCAGGTAGCCGATATCCTGGAATACATTCTCAAGGGTACGTTGCCCGAATAATCCGGTCGGGCAATGTTAAAAACGGTCCTTTGTTATGTAGCAGCTTTGACCTTGGCAGCCGTGAGGAGAATGTTCTGTGCAACTATTTCCAATTTCAGAGGGCAGGCCACAATCACGACGGGTTGTTGATCTATGAATCTAATGATGAAGAATTAATATTATTTCGTACTGGCTCACGCTCCGATTTATTCGGCTGATAATCATCCTTTCATTGAGTTATATCCCTTCTTGCTTAAGTCATATATTGCAATTATATATGCGATGTATTACATTGTAATACACTAACTCATCATTACTATGAATACAACAATATCTGTTCGAATTGACTCTGAGCTCGACAAGTTACTTTCATCTACCGCCAAGCGAACCGGACGGGCTAAAAGTGATCTTGTCCGGGAAGCCATAAAGCGACAATTGGCCGTGGAGGCTTTTCAACAGTTGCGTAACTCGATTCTCCCTTTTGCCGAATCCCAAGGGCTGCTTACAGATGAGGATGTTTGGCGAGAAATATCATGAGGGTGTTTGCAAATACAAACTTCCTGGTTAGCGCTTTTGCATCGCGAGGATTGAGTGCCGATGTTTTTCAACTAATACTCACAAAGCATGAGTTACAAACAGGAGAATTCAATTTAGATGAATTACGCAGGATCCTGATCGAGAGATTTAAGTTACCTTCTCAAATAGCTCAGCAGGCAGAGAACTTACTGCGTCAGCATCACATTGAACCTATACCAAAAAAACCTTCAGAGTTTGAGCTAGGGGATTTCGAGGATCGGTGGGTATTAGCTTCAGCATTAAATGCAAAGGCTCATATACTCATAACCGGAGACAAAGATTTGCTCGATATTTCCAATGAGATTGAAGAAACCCGCATCCTGAAT
>JASCXY010000028.1 GCA_030012235.1 Balneolaceae bacterium ANBcel3
ATTTTCCGATGGTTGTATATGTGGGATAAACCCGTGTGCTTTGCCGCGGCTTAATCAAAAACAACAAATCCTGAGTTCTTCAGGGTCGACTAAATAGATCTCAGAAAAAAAAGGGGACAGAAAAATTAAAATTTGCCAATACTTCTGCTGTCGTGTATCTTAATAGAGAGGAATACATTAGTCCGTTTTTTTTTTCTGGTAGCAAATTTTCGTATCACAGGTTATAAAGGAGTCGTATTCAGGTAGTATATCAGGTAGTGTTTTGAAGTGATAAAGGCTGGGTGGAAAAAAACTGCAAAGAAACGTTTTTGGAAATGATTACCCCCGAAAACATCTGTGGAATAGAATAATAAAATAAATTGAATTTAGAATAATCAATATCCCTTCACGTATTGGAGGACCAATTATGGGAAAATATGCCGTTGTTCTGGTTTCAACCCTATTTGTATTCATATTTACATACACGATGGGTTTGCGGAACGTGTACCTGGAATCGGAAAACCGCGTCACCCGGGCACAGGAAACCAATCAGGCCAATAATATGGCCCAAAGTGTACTAATGGCCGCCGTAAGGGGCATAGGTTCCCACGAAGGCCTGACCGGCCATCTCGACATCAACCAGTTGCCCTCCGAAGGAGATACGTTTGAAACAGGCCCTGTGAACTGGCCGGGAATGGATGGTCAGTTTAATCTGGTGATTTCAACGATTCACGGAGATCCAGCCGGCACCGATCCGGTCATTTTGGAATTGACGGCTACAGGGTTAATGCATGACTATAGCTACACTTCTACCGTTCGGGGGCAATATACCCCGGAAGGAGCTCCCCATACATTTGATGGGTTCAACCGGGAGTATGCCGTATATTCCAGAAACCAGATCATCATGGGTGGTGGAAGTATAAACGGCCCGATCGCCACCAATGCCGCTATGAACGGAGCCGTGACCATGGACTGGGGGGCTTCTATTAATGGAGATGTATCCGTAGGGCCGGGCGCGGATGTCAACGAAGCGCTGCAAACTCCCGAATGGGGCGGCCATCTGCATCAGTCGGGTTCTGTTTCCGTCCTACCCGACGAAATTGAATACGAATTACCCCCGTTTCCGGAATTTCCAACCAACACTACTCCCGCGTCTTCACAGCACCCTTCACATAGTGCCGGAACCCCTTACGTGCATTTAGACGTTTACTCTGGCTCACCGCTTCATATATCGGAAATTCATCTGGCACAGAACACACAACTCACGTTGCGGCTGCAGGGAAACGGGCCGCATCAGGTCGTCGTAGATGACCTCAACATACCTCAGGGGCATCTCAACATCAATACTATGGGATCGGACGACAAAACCCTTCAAATGTATGTAAATAACTCGTTTGTCTATGGAGGGGGCGGCGGAGACAGTTCCATCAATAAAAACGGAGAACCGGATAATATGGAATTGTATTACAGTGGCAGTGACGATGTTTGGTTTAACCAGGGCACCGACTTCAGAGGCATGATGCACATCAACAATCCGGATGTAAATGTTGAAATGAGCGGGGGTGCCACGTTTGGAGGTATGCTGGTGGTAAGCGGGGGAAGCGTGAATATCGCCGGCGGCCTGGATGCGTCACCGACCGCGCTGCATGCACCGAACTCCCATATTACGCTATCCGGTGGAGCCCAGGTGGTGGGCAGCATCACCGGTGATACCGTTGTTTTTCAGGATGGGGGCAATGCCAGTGTTACGTTTGACGATGATTTCATGAATCCGGGAACAGAGGTGCCGGAAGAGGAAACACAGCACGAACTCGCTTTCCGCATTCTTCGGTGGCATTAAGTCGCATCGTTGATGTGACGGGCAACGAGGGAAGCAATGTCCGGTATCATACGAAACGGAAAGGAAGCCTGTTGTATCTGGCTGACCGTTCCGCAGCAGTAGAAATCACCGGCACGGTTGTAAAATAACCAGGAACCGGTTACTCCGGTATGGCCGGTAAGTTCAGGATAGGTGCCAAACAGCCGGAAAAGCCACGGGGTACGAAAACGCATGGTTCCGGCCGCATATTCAATGGGCCATCCCGGACTTTGAATGGCTCCGGAAAACCCCGGTACTCCGAAACGGTTCCAGCGGAATTGCATGTCGTCCCGGGTACGCACAGAGTCGAAAAGAAGGCCGTTTTGAACAGCGCGGTAAAAGATGAGCAGATCATCGCAGGTGCTGTACAAATCCCTCGAAGAAGCCAGCAGCGCCGGGTAGGGAAAAGAAGTGGATCCATCACGAATCAGAGCGGGTTCTTTGACACCATCGGGGGGTGTTTTTCCGGCAAACCAGGTATGTTGCAGGTCGGCAGGATCCAAAACAAGCTCTTTAAAGGCCTCTTCAACCGGTTTTTCTAAAACGTGCTCAATAATGGCGATAAGCAGCTGATATCCGGTGTCGCTGTACCGGATTTTTACCCGTTTTCCAAAGACGTCCGATGGAGGAAAATGGGGAGTCATCTCTTCGCGCACATGACGGACGGCATCTTCAATGGAATAATAGCGGTCTGTAAACCCGTTTTTCAAAATGTTGTTACGATCCGCCAGCCAATCGGGAAGCCCTGATGCATGACACAGCAGGTGCATCGGTGTGATCCGGTCGGTAAGGTCTTCTTTTTTCCAGATATGCAGGCGGTCACACATGGATGCCGGCAACAGAGAGGGTAAAGGGGAATTCAGATCCAAACGTCCACGGTCACGCAGGATAAAAATCGAAGCGGCAATAAACAACTTGGTGACACTTGCAATGAAAAAAGGAGTTTCCGTATCCATCGGGCGCCCGTTCTCATCCGCCGTACCGAAGGACTCGTTCCAGTAAAAGGAGCCATTTCCTGTGGCTACCGCTGCGGATACATGATCAATTCCTTTCTTTTTCAGGATGTTTTGGAAGGGGGACTCCAACGTACGGGTCAGCTTTTCATCTCTCATAAAACAATCAGAATAGAGGGTCTGTAGGTGCTAAGAAGTTAAGAAAAATAAAAATGAAAAAGTATGGGCTTTATAGTATATAAAACCCATGGAAAAGAAGCGTATGTATGAGCCCGTGAGCCGTGCTGGTCACTGGCCGGAAGGGAGTGCCGCCGGTGGAATCGGACATGCGATGCCTTCAGAGATACTTCGAAGCCACTCTCTTCCTGTCGTGGTTAACGCTTTTTCGTACAAAATGGTATGTACTAATGCCGTAAGAAGGTACATTTTTACCGGTTCGGCGGCTTTCCTGAACTCAAGTATGGCTTTTCGTACGTTGGACAGGGGGTTGTCTTGATCCTCTATATAATCCAGAGAACCAGTTAAATATTCCCGGATGGAATCGTATCCGGATTCCCAGGCCTCTCTGGGGCGGGTTTCTGAAGCATTGGCGACAGCGGAGAGGAGTATAGAGGTTTCGCGGAGGAGGGTACGGAAGGTGTAATGTACAATTTCTTCTTCCGGCTCGGAGCGGAGCTGCTTCTGAAGGGGAGTGATGATGGCCATTTCAAAAACAAAGGCAAAAAAATCGGTTCCGTCCGATTCCCGCATTAACCGTTCCCATTGGCTGCACAGATGTTCCCTGGAGTCTGCTCCGGCCTGCTGTACAGATACAAGTGCCTCTTCGGCAAGAGGCAGAAACCAGTTCCGTTCCCGCTGGTTAAAGGCGGAAAGAAATTTTTTGTGGGTTTCTGTCTGTTCGTCGGTCAAGCTATCAGCAAACCACTCCGGTAACACCGCCGTGCCATCCGGATCATTTCCGGCAATAAGCAGAGAAGTAAGCAGGTTACCGGCACGCTCCGGGGATTGAGCCGATTCAGATACAAACGTAGGAAAGTTTTTCAAAACAGGATTCTTCAGAACACCCTGATCTCCGGATCCGATAGCGGCCAGGATGACGGCAGGCTGAAGCACTTGATCAAGTGCTTCCGGGAGAGCATGGTCTTCTGCACCAAAAAAGTCGGTGAGGCTGTTTCCGCCACGGGCAGAAGATCCTTTTTGTGCGGATGCCGCCGCGTTTTCTTCTTTTAGTTGTTCCCGGCGTTGTTCTTTTTTTCGTTGTTCTTCGGCATACGAAGGATCAAGATAGCGGGGAGAAATAGCTCGGATACGATCGGAAAGAGGGGGGTGTGTGGAAAACATCCGATCCAAAAAGGAGGAGGTTCCCTTGTTGAAAAACATGTGGTTCATTTCACTGCTGTGGCCTTCATGAATAAAACTTCCGTCGATATCACGATGGATTTTCTGAAGTGCTCCTGCAATTCCGTCCGGATTGCGTGTAAACTGTACGGCGGAGGAATCGGCCAGAAACTCCCGTTGCCGGGAGACGGCGGCCTGTATCATCTGAGCTAGTAGCATTCCAACGAAACCGATGACAATAAGCATCAGGCCAATCAGGAATATCGCCATTCCCAACCTGCCACGGCCTCCGCCGCGGCCTCCCATACCGTGGCGATGGCCGCTTGACGGGAAAGCGAATCGAATCACAATACTGCCTATTACATAAATCATTAAAATCCCGTTTAAAACACCTACCATCCGAAGGTTCATCGCCATATCCCCGTTCAGAATATGACTGAATTCATGCGCAACGACCCCCTGAAGCTCATCCCTGCTCAGCTTGTCTACAGCACCACGGGTGATGCCGATAACCGCTTTGTCGGTGGTAAAACCGGCGGCAAACGCATTGATTCCTGGTTCATTTTCCAAAATATAGACCTCCGGGACAGGTGTTCCGGAAGCAATGGCCATCTCTTCAACGATATTGAGGACTTTACTATCCTTCGCAGAGGCCTCCCCCGGTACGAGTTTGGTGCCGCCCAGGGTTTCAGCGATATACGTGCCGCCAAACTTTTTCAACTGAAGAATCCGGACAAGGCTTCCAGTGAGGATGACGGTAATACACATCATGGCAATCACGATAAACAGTTCGGGCTGCAGAAAAATCGCTATGCCCCGGGATTCATAAATATACCCGGTATGCCATAAAATGAGTACGGTTGAGATATACAGAACGAAAACGATACAGACGATAGAGAAGGCATAAAGTAGCAGAAGCCGTATCGTATTGCTTCGGGCTTTGTCCTGGGCACCAAAAAAATCCATAGCGATTATCAGGCTTGGGTTAGAAAGAAACCTCCGGGCGCTTGCGCTCACCGTCATCTTCTATTTCAAACAACTCGGCTTCGTTAAAACCAAACAGGGCCGCGAATATATTGGCAGGGAACTTCTCCCTTCCGGTGTTATAGACCATCACGGAGTCGTTGAAGGCCTGCCGGGCAAAAGCAATTTTGTTTTCTGTAGAGGAAAGCTCTTCGGTAAGCTGCATCATATTTTGATTCGCTTTCAGATCCGGATAACTTTCTGAAAGGGCAAAAAGACGTCCAAGAACGCCGGAAAGGGCGGATTCTGCACCGGCGAGTTGTTTCATGGCCTGTGGGTCAGAGGGGTCTCTGGCCACATTGCGTTCCATTTGCTGTGCCTGGTTACGCGCCATGATGACGGCTTCGAGGGTTTCCCGTTCGTGCTTGAGATAGGCTTTGGCGGTATTTACCAGATTGGGTATCAGATCGTAGCGTCGTTTTAACTGCACATCAATCTGGGCAAAAGCGTTTTTGAACCGGTTACGCAAAGTGACCAGCTTGTTAAACATGGCAATGGCATAGAGCGCCAGCACTACTAAAATAAGGAGAGCGATAATGAACGTAGTCATAGTAATCCCTTTTTAATTCGGTTAATAGACACAAAAAAATGATGACATTGCGGGGCAGTGCCGTATACAGCAGATGTTCCCATACCGGTTAATGAACCTGCATCTGTCTCTAACCTACGAATAATACCCTGAAAAGTTACTGCTATTTCCCTGAAAGTATACGAATTTGGCGAATAAAAACCAGTATGTTTGATCGGTTTTCAATGGGTTTTATGTATGGGCCAGTATTATATAACTATTTGAAGCCGCGGGCTGTATGGTTTCTCTACATTATCGGTTTACATACGTTTCGATCTCTGAATCAATGTTATCAGGATTACGCCGATTATCAAAAATCGTAATGATTTCAAGCTCTTCAGAGTTAAACCGATAGAAAAAAGAGGTTTGTTTACTCACAACGCATTTAAATAGATTCGGAAAAGAATCCGATGCCGGACTCTTTCAGGATGAGCGGCAACTCGTTTGAATGCGTTTAATATGTTCTTAAGGAATGTATCTCGTTCCTTTGATGACCACTCTTTTTCAATATATTCCAGAAGAATAGTTAGTTTTTTTCAGCCAGTGGAGAGAGATAGATTTTAAGCACATCAGGAATGTTTAGAAAGAAACTCTTCCAGGCTTATTCTATGACCGTCATCAAGTTGGTGGATGCCGAGCTTGATCTCCTTTTTTTGCTGGTCGCTAAGGCCATCCCAAATATCCTGTTCCTGCTTTTTTAGCATAGCCATGAGCATACGGATCGTTTGTTGATTTTCAATATTGAGAATCCGTTTGACCAGTTCGAGTTTGGAAGATTGCAGGTCCATATCCTATAATGTAATGGCAAATAAAAAAGGGTTTGATGGAGCAACGTTTTAGCTGACTGTACCCATCATTACTATAAATGTAATGACTTGAAAAAGAAATTGTTGTCTGATTTACGGTTTTTATTTGTTTAGACAGAGCAGGCGTGATTACAGAGAACAGCTTTACGGGGAGGTAGTTTCTCCGGTAAGCTCTTGCAGGTGTTGGATGAGTTCCAGGCGGGCCGGAGAACCTTTTTTCCCGATATTGAACGGTCCTTCGGTGTGAGGATCACACTCTTTCTTCTTTTTCAATACCCATAGTATATATGCCGGATCGGAATACGTTTCCAGCCAGGGAAGGCCATAGCGTTCTAAATGAAAAGGAATCTTATCCAGAAGAGCATCTAAATGCTCGCCCTCACGATCCACCCACCAGATGTCTTTTCTCTTATACTCCGGATGAAACCAGCCCAGCTTTCGGGAGGCTTTCAGCGGATGCACCTGTTTGAAGGTGCGTAGGATATTCCCCCGGACATGGCATTCCGGAATAGAGGGTACATGCATCTGATCCGGAGCCTGCTGTTTCTGGAAATAAATCCCTGTTTCCAGACAAAAGGAAGCCGTATTGGAGGAGAAATAGGAGGCCTGATGCCGTTTCAGAAAGGTAACGGAAATCATGTAGGTGGCCATTTCCTGATGACGGTAAAAAACAGGGTTAAAATCGGTTTTGAATTCCAGCTTTTGCAACGTTGCACCCACAAACGCTGCAATCGTAGTTCTCAGTTCTGTGATGGTAGCCATGTCAGTATTTTCATGAATGATTCAATGTAGTAGATATACGGATAATTTGACTTTTTTTCAGATGAGGATTTTTTAATAAAAACGCCTGAAACAGATTGTCCCCCTTTTGGTTTAAAGCTCAGCATTAAAATACTATAATGGAATGCTTTACGGTAAAATGGCTATTATGGATCTATACACTTTCTGATGGAACAGGCTTTTCCTTTCTATGCTCAAACGCCGTTCCGGGTGGAAGCGTATTGGACGGTAACAGATACTCTCAGAGGTAAACATTGGATATGCGTAAAGAAAAGCTGGAAATATCGATCGTCGTCACGGAAAGCGATATTAAAAAACTGGGTATTGCGCAGGAGCGTAAAAAGAAGAAATATACCTTGTACTGGAGGGCCTACATGATCGCAGCCGTACCGACAGGAGCGTTTCTGCTCCTGAGCCTGGCCGGATATCTCGTCTTTGGAAGTACGCCCACCGATGCCGGATGGGATTTGTACGAACTGCTGACGCTGGTGATTGCACTTCCGCCGGTGGGGATTGCCGCCATGCCGTATATACAGGTGGAGATGGAGAAGGCCCGTAATCCGGCATCCGTACCGCCGAAGAAGAGATCAGTTCAATATCGAATGGATGAAAGCGGAATCCTTGTTAAAACAGAGGGGACCGAAAAGAAGGTTACATGGTCAGAGGTCGTGAAGGTGGAGGTTCTGAAAGCCTTTTATTGCATCCATCTCTCTGCGGAGGATCGTCTCGTTTTTCCAAAGAAAAAGTTCCCGGGGCCGGAAGATCTGGAGGCTTTTCGATGGTGGTTCCGCACCCGCATCCCGCCTTCACGCATCGTTTAAGTGGAGTGGAAGGATTTTAAAAAGGGTTTACTCAAATTTTTTGAGCTCTCTTTTGTAGTCTTCTTCCCGGATGAGTCCTTCCTGCCACAGGGCAACCAGATCGTTTTTGTTTTCAAGGGTTCCCACGGGCCACGAGGGTTTCATGCGTTCCAGTTCTTCCCGGATTCGTGCGCGTTCCCGTTCCTCTTCCGCCGCCTGTCCGATGAAGGAAGCTATTTTTTTTGCATCTTTAATGGCCAGGAGAATTCGGGATTCAGAAGCGGTGCGAAGATGAATATGTCCCAGTCCGAAGCGTTTCATCAAACCCTGGCTGATGGCGGTACAATCGGTTATTTCATGCAGCTGAAGAACCGTTTCCCGGCCTTTGTCAAGAATGCGGATCTCCGAATCGCTGATGAGGTACGAAGTTTTATACCATGTTCTCCAATAGAACCAGAGGACAAAGAGTCCGACTCCGAAAACCGGGACAAGAAGAACACCTGCGGTAAATGGAATCAGATAGAGCCGCCAGTCCGGTTGCAGTTTTATGTTCATAAGACTTTCCTTGAAGGTATTTGCCGGTGAAGATTGAAGGATTCGGTTCTGCCTGCTGTCTGTCCGTTCAGAACAATGGAATCATGTTTAAAGATTCAAAATCCTTGCAGAAAATCAAAAACACAGCTGAACTTTTTCTGTGTCCGGATGGTTAAATGGCCATAGTAAAGCCACAGATGTATATTCTTCAGGCTAAACTGAAGCTTCTTTCGATTAAAAATATACAGGTTTTTGTATTATAACCGGAAGGATCCATTAAGGTGAAGCAAAAGCAGGTTCGGAACATCATTCCACCCGAAAAGGCCGCTTCGAAAAGGTAGCAGTACATGATACAACGAGTTAATAGCTGGAAATACATTCTTATCCTCTGGATGACAGCGGTTATAGCAGCGGCTTTTCTCATCCGTATACCGGAAATACCCATTTTATATGAAACCGCACGAAATCTGGTGTTTCATGTTCCGCTGTGGTTTGCCATGTCCGCATCGTTTTTGGCGGGATTGATCTGCAGCATCCGTTTTCTGGCCTCCGGAAAGGCCCGGATGGATCGTTTGGCAGAATCGGCGACCGTAGTGGGTATTTTGTTTGGAATAGCCGGCCTTATCACAGGATCTATCTGGGCTCGTTTTACATGGGGCACATGGTGGACCTTTTCCGAGCCGAAAATGAATCTTTCAGCAATGGCGCTCATGATTTATATCGCCTATACCTTGCTCCGTTCGGCATTTGATGATCCGGTGAAACGGGCGAAAGCGGCGGCGGTGTATAATGTATTCGCAGCCACAACGCTTCCTTTTTTGATCTATATCATACCCCGGCAGCTTCCCAGCCTGCATCCCGGAGCAGACGGAAGCCCGGCGTTCAGCGATATGACGGCCATTGAACTGAGGCTGGTCTTTTATCCGGCTGCAATAGGGTTTATCGCCCTGGCCGCATGGCTGATCCAGCTTCGGACGCGCTGGCTGGATGCACAGGCCGAATGGCAGGAGATTCAGTTCGAACATGCCGGAAAAAGCGGGGTCGATTCACCGGAGTATATGAATAAAAAACAATAAATAAGATGGTGTATTGTTATATTAACCGGATACAGGAGCCTTATGGCTGTTTCGGTGAAGGCCGATACCCCATGAAACCAGGAAGACGATGATAATGGCAGTGATTGTTGGATGGATCTTTTTATTCCTGAGAAACGGAGAAGACCTTTTAGGCTACCCGGGGCCGGGTTCTGCGGAAGAAGGTAATGTTCTCATGCAGGCCATGGCTTCAAACGGACTCATATTTGTGGTGTTGGCGGTCAGTTTGTCGATCTGGTTTTTGTTGGTGTTTTATCTGCTGAAACTGGAGAAAAAGATATCCTTGCTCGAAAAAGAAATTCAAGACGTAAAAGAAAGGAAATAGTATGCGGCCTCGGCTGATCTTCGGAATTATTGGAATCGTTGTATTTACATCGGTGGTACTTTTCAACTTTAGTCAAAGTATCAGCAGTTATGTGGACTTTGAGCAGGCGGCCGTGATGGAAGGAGACCGGATTCATGTGGCCGGGGTCTGGGATGCGTCCAGGCCATCGGGTTTTTCCACGGAAACCATGACCTTCAACTTTTATATGACCGATATTTCCGGTAACAGCCGAAGAGTTTCCTATCCCGGGCCAAAGCCCAACAATTTTGAACAGGCCGATCAGCTGGTTGTCATCGGGCAAATGAGAGGGGAAACCTTTGTTTCACGCGATATGTTGGTTAAATGCCCCTCCAAGTATAACGACGCCATCCAACCGGAACTTACAGAACAGCGATAAGACGACATGATTGGAATGATAGGCCATGCCGCGTTATCGCTGGCATTTCTTCTCTCTATAGCCGCTGTATGGTTTTATTATCGTGCAGCCCGTACTTCAGGAGCGGCCGCTGAAAAAGTGGCGAACTCTCTTTTTATGGCGAAAGGGCTGTTGGTTCTTTTTGCCTCTGTGCTGCTTGTATATCTGCTGTTTACGCATCAGTTTCAGTACTACTATGTGTACAACTACACCAGCACGGATTTGCAAGCGGTCTATTTGTGGGCGGCATTTTACAGTGGACAGGAGGGAAGCCTTTTGCTGTGGATTCTCTCTTCTTTTATCACCGGCCTGGCGCTTATACGATGGACGACCGACGAGTATCGGGCTCCTGTCATGGTTTTTATGGGCATTACCCAGGTCTTTTTGATCTCAATGGTATCGGGTTTCCCGATCCCCGGCTCTGGGAACCTGGGCGCATCCCCCTTCAGGACGTTGATCTCAGAGATGCCGGACGCGGCGGTTTTCCGGGAGAATCCGGATTTTGTTCCGTCGGAAGGAAGCGGATTGAACGACTTGCTCCGCAGCCCCTGGATCATTATTCATCCCCCCGTCATTTTTCTGGGCTTCGCGATGATGACCGTTCCCTATGCGTTTGCGCTGGCATCGCTTTGGAAGAGAAAATATCACGAATGGATTCATGTCGCGCTGCCATGGACGCTCGGAGCCAATCTGTGCCTGCTGACCGCCATTTTTCTGGGAGGATACTGGGCTTATGTCACCCTTTCTTTTGGAGGATACTGGGCCTGGGATCCGGTTGAAAATGCGTCCCTGGTACCCTGGATTTTTGGTATGGCCGGAATCCATGCCATGCTGATCCAGAAGAAACATGCCCGATCGCATAAAGCGTCAATCATTTTTGCCATTTTAGCTTATACCGCGATCGTCTATCAGACGTTTTTAACCCGGTCCGGGATACTTGGAGAGGCATCGGTGCATAGTTTTGTGGATCTCGGATTATATAATCAGCTATTGGTGTTTATGCTGGTTGTGGGAGCGATTGGCGCCGTCCTGTTTATCTGGCGATACCGGGAACTGCCGGAACCCGGAGGCGACCCGCCGTTGCTGAGCCGGGAGTTTATGATGTTTGCCGGGGCAATGGTACTGTTTCTGGCAGGACTGGTGATCCTTCTGGGGACCAGTTCACCGATCATTGGCCGGCTGTTTGTTGCCCAGCCTACGCCCCCGGATCAGTCGTTTTATAATACCTGGTCGCTTCCTTTCGGGGTTCTGATAGGAATCATGACCGTTGTAACTCAATATCTGTGGTGGGAAAAGCACAACGGGGAGTCGCTGGCAACCGCATTGATCGGCCCGGCGCTTGTCACATCGGTGGTGACCGTGTTTGCCATTATCCGATTTGATATCCAGGTTCCCGCGCAGATGATCTATCTTTTTGCCGCAGTCTTCGCTGTTGCCGGAAACGGATCCATGATGATTCGTTTGTTTAAAAGAAACCCGGCGCGGACGGGCGGGACGATCACGCATATTGGCTTCGCTGTGCTGATGATTGGTATTCTTGGATCGGCCTTTGACCGGCCCATGGTGGATGCCCGTACCAGTGAGTATAACCGTGCCGTTGCAGCGGGACAGGTACACGACGATGCAGGATTTCGGGTAGATGAACCGATCGGCATCGTTGAACTGGAAAAAGGCGTTCCCAAACTGATCGACGGTACGTATATGGTAACGTTCCTGGATGCCGAAGTGACAGAACGGAATCGTCCCGGTGAACAGGAATATGAAATCCGGTTTGAAGATATCCATACGGGAAAGTCTTTTGTCATGAAACCGGTGGTCTATCCGATGCTGGCAAATTCTCCGGATGGCGCTGTGGAGTGGACGGTGGATCCGTCGGTCAAAAGGGGCTGGTTTTCGGATATTTTTATGTATGTAGCGGGATCGTCGCTGGTAGAACGGGAAATCGAGCGGATGGAGCAGGATCGGTCGGCTCCTGTAGCTTCGTTTGACCAGCTTGGGCCGCAGGAAGCGTTGGAGCGTTCCGGAGATGAAAACCGGATTACGATTCCAAGAGGATCTTCCGCTGAATGGGGGGGCTATACTCTGACGTTCAGAGATTTTCTTCCGATCCATCCGGATTCGTTGCCACCGGGCAGCATCATTGGAGTTCGGGCCGATCTTTTATGGGAGCATCAGGAAACCGGAGAGCAAACCGAAGTCGCTCCGTCCTATATTTTGGTATCCGAAGGGGATGAAACCTGGGTTCTTAATCCGCCGGAAGCGATGGATGAGCCGGAGGGGGCATCGGCTCGTTTTGTGAACGTTTTTCCAGCTGAAGACCGCATCGAATTGGAAATATTAGGCTTGGAAGGAGAACCCGTAAGAGAATGGATTCTCCTGTCTGCAGAAAAAAAACCATTGATATCAATTGTCTGGATTGGTACGTTCTTACTTATGGCCGGATTTAGTGTTTCGATCTTTTATCGGTGGGCCGATCAGAAGAAACGGGAACGGGCCGTGTGACTTTTAAACTCTGCAGAAACAGAATGTGGTGTACATATGTATGATGATCGTAGAAAGCGCCGGCTCTCTTATTTGGGAATCGGTTTCGTGATGGTGTGGATGGTTTTAAGCAGCAGCTCGTGGGCAGGCGCACAGGAACTGGAAAACGAATGGGTGCTTCGGTATGAAATGGAAGAGGCGGGGAAGAGCTATTCGGCGCCATTTGAAATATCTGAAAACCGGACTCCGAATCCCTGGGGAGCTTTTTTCAGATCCCTGGCGGTTCCCGGATGGGGCCACCACTATATTGATTCCGATCACTGGAGAGCCGGACAGTTCCATTTGGCTGCGGATGTGGTGATACTGGCGGCCTGGTTTGGTGTAAACCGGCAGGCGTATGTGGTGGATAAAAACATGTACAGCTTTGGAAGGCAGCATTCCGGGGTGGATTTGAAACAGCATGACCGGGCGTATGAGCTGGCGGTCGGAAGACACCGGTCGTACGACGACTATATCGACTTTCTTGAGCGTACACGCAATTGGGATGTCCTGGAAGAGTTTCCGGACGCTGTGGATTCTCAGTGGGAATGGGAATCAGAAGAGGCCCGAAGAGAATATATCCGAATGAGAGACCGCCGGGATGATCTGGAAAAACAGCTTCCGACGTTGGCAGCCATGCTGGTAGTTAACCGCCTGGCCAGTGCCGTGGGCTCTTTCAGCAGAGCGCGTTCATATGGACAACGAGCATCATTGAGTGTAGAACCGGGGCCGGATTTTAACGGAGCACAGGCACGCCTGACCGTATCTTTTTAACCTGCCGGCACTTCTTTTCTAAAGGGTATTCTAACAGCTTATGGCACGATATGCGCTGCAATTGGTGTACGACGGGACGCACTTTTTTGGATGGCAGCGCCAGCCGGGGCATCCCACGGTTCAGGGAGCACTTGAAGAGGCCCTGAGCAGAGTGACACAGCAAGCAATGAGCCTGTATGGCTCGGGTAGAACCGATACCGGAGTGCATGCCGAATGCCAATATGCACACTTTGACAGCGAAACAGCGCTGGATACCGGGGATTTGTTGCATCGTCTGAACCGGATGCTGCCCGATTCCATGCTTATAAAAAGCCTGTTTCAGGTTCCGGATGATTTCCATGCCCGTTTTAGTGCAGAATGGCGCCAGTATAGGTATCAGCTGCTGACCTGCCCGGATCCGTTCAGGCGCGGCTTTGCATGGTATCCGGGGTGGGAGCCGGATCCGGAGAAACTCAAGTCCTGTCTGAACCTGCTTCCGGGCGAACATGATTTCAGCGGATTTTCAAAACCGACCCCGGAACTTGCTCATTCTCGATGCCGGATACTGCACGTGGAGTGTTATCAGGCAGAGGAGCGTATGCTCCTGGTTCGTATCCGGGCGAACCGTTTTCTGCGATCAATGGTTCGTGGGCTGATGGCGGCAGCGGTCGAAGTGTCCATGGGAAAAAAAAGTGTGGATTGGTTTAAAAACCACTTGAAAGAGGGGACAAAATTACCTAATATTGCCCTTGCTCCACCCGGGGCACTGTTCCTTGAAGAAGTTTTTTATCCTGAATCTTCTTTTCAACTTGACTAATCGGAAAACTGTTGTTAACTTATAAGTCTTGTTGAAAGACAAGAAACTGCCACTCCTCCGTAGCTCAATGGCAGAGCATTCGGCTGTTAACCGAAGGGTTACTGGTTCGAATCCAGTCGGGGGAGCAAAAGCGAATCTGAAGCAATTCAGGTTCGCTTTTTTTTTGCACGTGTGCACAGAGTCTGTCCTGTTCGTTTTGTAGCCAGAAGGTGCTTTTTAGTTGTAGGATTATGTCATTATTGGCATATTGTGGTATGTCAGAAAAGGATAAACCTATAGTATGGTTGCAAGGCGAAGTGAAAACCCCTCCATTTTCGCAACAGGCGCGAATCAAAGTCGGTTTTCTACTTAGAAAATTGCAGCGAGGTGAATGAATTGAACTTCCGCTTTCCCGCCCGATGCCAGGCATCGGGCAAAACTGCCATGAACTAAGGGTAACAGATAAAGATAAAACCTGGCGCATCGTTTATCACCTGGACATCGATTCGGTAGTGATACTGGATGTATTCGCTAAAAAGACACAGAAAACACCATCAGATGTCCTTGATAGATGTAAAAGAAGATTGGCCTTCTACAAGCAATGAGGAATACATATGGAACAGAACAAGCGTAAAAAACTGATGAAAAAAGGCTTTCAGGTTGGTACAGCCGCTGAGTTTCTGCAGTTAAGCCCGGAAGAGGAATCCTATATTGAAATTCGCCTGGACTTGAGTACACTGGCTAAAACGCAACGAAAAAAACGCGGATGGACCCAGGAGCAACTTGCCAGAGCTACGGGATCAAGCCAATCTCGTATTGCAAAACTGGAAGCAGGGGATCCGGGGACTTCGCTGGATTTGATGATCAAGGTACTATTAAGGCTGGGTGTTTCAAAGCAGGAAATGGGCGGCTTGCTTTCCGGGAAACTTAAAGCAGATTTAGAACCTGCCTGACAGGCTATCCATTCGTAGCCTAACGGGTATTTCCTATGTGATTTGACTCCGGATTCGAGGTATCAGAAAACCCGGTTTGTAGTACGTATACCGAAGCGTCTATGTTATCGATGCCTGGTGCAATACCCGAAGGCCATCAGGCAACCAATATATACCAGGCCCTCTTTACATGTTGGACATCATCGAATTTTCAGGAACTCATTTTCTGGCCATTGCTGAAGTGCTGGGTACTTTTGCCTTTGCGGTATCCGGCGCGATGGCGGCTATTCAAAAGCGGTATGATTTGTTCGGTATTCTTGTGCTGGCATTTGCAACCGCTATTGGCGGAGGGACTATCCGTGATCTTTTGGTGGGGAATTTTCCGGTCAGCTGGCTCACAAATTCGCTGGCGATATGGTCTGTTTTCGGCGGTGTATTGTTTACGGTGTCGCTCCACAGGCACATGCGAAAAGTGCAGCGCGGTATCTTTCTGTTTGATGCCGTCGGACTTGGATTATTTACAGTCATGGGAGTGCAAGTAGGCCTGAATGCAGGAATGGGCATAGGTATTTCAATCGCACTCGGAACCATCACCGGATGCTTCGGTGGGGTGGTCAGAGATATTTTGTCCGGGGTCCGGCCGCTCATTTTCAGAAAGGAGATTTATGCAACCGCCTCTATTATGGGCGGATTGATCTATACAGGGCTTTTTACTCAGTTTGGGGATGGAATGATCATCCAGACGACCGCCATTGTGTGTACCATCGGAATTCGTTTTATCGCCTATCACTATAGAATCCGCCTGCCGCAATTCGGTACCACTTCCGTGCAGGGAAGCGATCCGGAGTAGCGATTTTCTTTTCCGGTTAAAACTATCAGGACTCATCCAGAAAAGGAAGGAGATCTTCCTTACGGAGGATGTGAGAGCAGTGATTTACCACATTGCGGACCGGCATTTCCATGGCCTGTACCTCCATCATCCGGGCTTCCGCACTATGAGGGTCATAGTTGCCATACGCTGCGATGATATCAGGGATTTTTGGAGCAATCCAATCTCTGGTCCGGGGATGTTCAAGAAGCTGGCGAACCTGGGAGTTCCATGTGAGTGGTTTTTGAGGAAGTTCGGTTTCGATGGTAAGCTCTGTACGGCAGCGTATATCCCGGGAAGAGGCCGCGGCTTCGATATGTACGGTTCCCGGATCAAGGACAAAACGGCCTAAATACTCATCGTACCTGCAAAAATCCCTTCTCGACAGAGTAAAATGAACCGTCGCTGATTCCGATGGAGCCAGTTCTGCGGTTTTTTCAAATCCTTTAAGTTCTCTGACCGGACGCCGGATCTGTGTTTGAGGATAGTGAACGTAGAGCTGAACCACTTCTTTTCCTCGAACAGAGCCGGTATTGGTAATACGAACACGTACCTGGAGCGTTTCATCGTCCCGGTCTGTAAATCGTGGTGCGGATACCTCCAGAGCATCGTAGGAAAATTCGGTATAAGAGTGTCCGTGGCCAAACGGGAAGAGGGGAGTTCTGTCAACCGCATCGTAATACCGGTATCCAATCCAAATGTCCTCTTGATACGAAACCCGCTCCGGGGTCCCCGGAAAATGAAGAAAGCAGGGGGTATCCTCGAGTCGCAGGGGAAACGTTTCAGCCAGCTTGCCGGATGGATTATTATCTCCAAAGAGGGTTCGGACGATGGCTTCAGGGCCGCCCTGTCCGGGTAGAGCCGTATACAAAATGGAAGGAATGTGGTCATATGAAGGGATTGTAACGGGGGCTCCGCTGGTAAGAACCAGAGTAAACGTAATCCCTTTATCTGCAAATGCCCGGATCAATGCCCTTTGGCCGGCGGGCAGTTCAAGGGAGTCCCGGTCAAAACCCTCAGACTCTTCCGCATCGGTCAGCCCTGCAAAAAGAACAACCTGAGAAGCGTTTTCGGCGGCAGAGATGGCTTCAGAAATCAGTTCCGGGCAAGATTCTGTCTCCGGAATCCGGTAACCGGGTGAAAAAATCAGGTTTTGTCCGGATTCGGTATAGGCCTGTGCCGCTTCAAGCACCGACGTCGTGCGGGTTGCATGAATGTGAGAACTTCCACCCCCCTGAATCCGGCTTGTTCGGGCCAGTTCTCCGATAAAAGCGACCGGAGCATTCTCTTTTGGAGGAGCAAGAGGCAGACGCTGATCCTCGTTTTTCAATAGCACCAGGCTTTCCTCAGCGGTCTCAACAGCGATACGGTGATGGGCGTTCAGGTCAGGTGCAGAAGAGATACCCTGCTTCTTTTTCCCATCTTCAGCCCGGTTATAGAAGGTCAGAAATCGTCGAACAGACCGATCAAGAATCTCTACAGGGAGTTCCTTGTTTTCTACGGCATGTACTATTTTTTGATCATTCATTCCCTGGCTGGAAGGCATTTCCAGATCCTGGCCGGCGACAAGGCCTTTCACACGGTCATCACACGCTCCCCAGTCGGTGACCATGACTCCGTCATAGTCCCATTCCTCGCGGAGAATTTCATGAAGCAGCCGGGCGTTTTGAGAACAGAACTCCCCGTTCACTTTGTTGTATGCACACATAACCATCCAGGGGTTGGCTTCCCTTATGATGATTTCAAAGGCAGGGAGATAGATTTCCCGCAGTGCCCGTTCCGAAACAGCGACATCGACCACCATACGGTTGGATTCCTGATTGTTGACGGCAAAGTGTTTGACGCAGGCACCTATCCCGTTGCTCTGCACTCCCTGCACATGGGAGGCACCGAGTGAACCGGCGAGAAAAGGATCCTCCGAAAAGTACTCAAAATTACGTCCGCATAGTGGAGAGCGCTTCATATTGACGCCCGGGCCCAGCAATACCGCTACTTCTTCGTGAGCGGCTTCTCTGCCGATGGCTTGTGCTGCCTGGTATACCTTTTCTCTGTTCCATGTTGCAGCGAGGCCTGCGGCAGAAGGGAAGCAGGTAGCCGGAACACTGTCATGAAGGTCGGGGAAGTCGCCGGTAAAATCAGACTGTTTTCGAAGGCCATGCGGGCCATCGGTCAAAAGCAGTGATTTGATTCCGGCGCGGTCCAGGTTTTGGGTCGTCCAGAAGCTGTTTCCGGAGCAGAGGGAAGCCTTTTCTTCAAGGCTCATCGATGCAAGTACAGCGTCAATATCAAGAGATTTAATCATAAGTCATTCGTAATAGGGCCGATGCCGAAATGGCAGGAATATCTGTTTTGGATTTTTATATCGTGCACAGAATATCGAGAAGGTTGGGATCCCTCACCTTTCCGTCATAGTCCACAATACCAAAATCAAGTTCTTTGTAGGTCCACACCGCCCAGCCGATGTCATACTGATTAAACAGCCGGATGGTTTCGGCATGCCAGTCGTTCCGGCAGGAGGAGGCAACGATATCGATCACGCCAAATTCACCGCAGTAGAGAGGCCTTTGGTGGGAAAGCAGGAAGTCGAAGGCCGGCTGCATACACTCATGCAGTAGTTCCTTGTCGATGGTACGTCCGGTGAGATGCCGGAAGGCGGATGCATGTTTTGGGTGCTGGTTTAGAAAAGCCTCCAGTCCGGAAAAAGGGCCGTTCCAGGCAAGAGTGGCCTGATAATCCACCGATGCTTCAACCCAGGGGGCTTTTTGGTGGGTAAACAGCAGGGGGTCGTAAAAGTGAAAGCCATAAAGAACATTCGGATCGGGTAAAACTTCCAGATTTTTAAGCTCGGATGCGGCATTATTGTGATTTCCGCCGATAAGAATCTTTGCGGATTTCGACTCCTTGCGCAGTTCTTCCACCGCTCTTTTGGCCAGGACGTTCCAGGGGCCGCTTTCCGGCAGTACGACTTCGTTTAAAAGTTCAAAGATGACGGGAGTGGAAGCCGTGTGATAGCGGTTGAGTAAGAACTTCCAGAGATGGATGAAGCGTTGCTGATCCTTTTCATCGGTGAACAAGGTATTCAGGTGGCGGGTTTCGTCCTTTAGGGCATGGTTGAAGGTAAAACCGGGAGCATGATGGAGATCCAGAACCACGGCCAGTCCCGATTCTTCGCACCATTCAAAACAGCGGTCGATATATGAAAGCCCTTCATCCAGATAGGTTCCGGGGCGGTCGTCGTGTTCAATAATTGGATAATCGACCGGTAGACGTATATGGTCGAAACCCCATCCGGCAATGGTTTGAATATCCTTTTTGGTGATAAAAGTATCAAAGTGATGTTTGTCTGGCTTTGGGTACTGGGAAAGCCAGCCGCCGAGGTTCATGCCCCGGCGAAAAGAGTGCAGATGTTCCATGTAACAAGGGATTTTAAATGATTTTTCAAGAAAAAAAGGTACGAAATATGGCAGACTTATGCCCTGCCATTCTCCATTGAAATCTTCAATCATGACGGCAGCTGCCTGCCTGTGCAGCGGCAGGGATCATTGGGATTTAGCATAAGGTTTGCTATATTTTTCAGTAACAGGGACGGAGCCCGATGGTTGGGAATAAAAAGCCGGAGAACGAAAGGTGTATGGGATAAACCTGATACACAGGCGCGGGCAGGTAGAATTTAACATTAAATGGATTGCATGTGAAACGACCTAAAGGTGTAGTTGCCGCAGGCCACGAAGAAACGGTACGGGCGGCGGAAATGATATTAAATGCAGGTGGAAATGCTTTTGATGCGGTCATTGCTGCTCATTTGGCAGCGTGTGTTTCCGAACCGGTACTATCATCGTTAGCGGGTGGTGGCTTTATGCTGACACAATGCGACCGTGGCCAGGCTTGTCTGTATGATTTTTTTACGCACACACCAAGAGTGCGCAGGGACAGCAGCCAGGTAAATTTTTTTCCAATTTCAGCCGATTTCGGAGAAACCCAGCAAGAGTTTCATATTGGATGGGGATCCTTTGCCACACCGGGTACGGTGCGCGGCCTTTTTGCCATACATAAAGACCATGCGAGCATGTCGATGAAAGAGCTGGTGCAGCCGGCGGTCGAATTGGCAAGGTCAGGGGTTCGGGTAAATCACTATCAGGCGTATGTATTGGATATTGTAAAGGAGATTTACAAAGTATCTCCCGATGTAGCAGCTCTTTTCGGGAAAAAGGGAGAGCAGGGCACGTTGGTTGAGGAAGGTGATATCGTGTATAATCCTGAATTGGCAGATTTTCTGGAGGTACTGGCCATTGAAGGAGAAGATCTTTTTTATCGGGGAGAAATTGCCGACAGAGTCGGCATGCTTTGTCAGTCATCGGGGGGGCATATTACCCGGGAGGATATGGAGTCGTATCCGCTTTATCGGCGCGAACCGCTTCGGGTACGATATAAAAACTATGCGATCTCTACCAACCCGGGACCTAGTTCCGGTGGAACATTGATTGCCTTTGCCCTGAAGATGCTGGAAAGTTCGGATCGCATGTATGCATCTTATGGTTCGTTGGAGTACATTCGGACGCTGGCAGAAGTGCAAATGGCGACCGAAATGGCCCGAATGGATTTTCTTTTGAATAAAAAAGAAAAGTTTCCGGGAGAAGAGATGCTTCATCCCGAATATTTGGCTTCTTTTAAAGAGCAGCTGAAAACACATCCGCGCTTTTTCCGTGGAACAACCCATATCAGCGTGATGGATCAGCGGGGGAATGTGGCCAGCCTGACCACCAGTAACGGAGAAGGATGCGGCCATGTAATACCGGGAACCGGGATCATGATGAACAATATGCTGGGAGAAGAAGATCTTCACCCTCATGGGTTTCATAGTTGGCCTGAAAACAGCCGAATCACGTCTATGATGGCGCCTACGATTCTGACGGTGCCCGGGCAATCCCTGGTTGCCCTTGGGTCGGGTGGATCCAACCGGTTGCGAACAGCGATACTACAGGTGTTGCTGCATCTTACCGATCATAATATGTCGCTTGAGGATGCGGTTACGGCTCCCAGGATTCACTGTGAGAAAGAGGAGCTATCCATAGAGCACGGTTTTTCTCCATCGGTCATAGAAGAAATAAAAAAAGAATGGCCAAATACCCGGCTTTGGAGCGGTTATAATCTGTTTTTTGGAGGCACACACGCGGTTTCTGCGGATAAAAACGGCTTTCACGGAGCAGGGGATCCTCGCCGGGGAGGTTGCTCCAAAAGAGTTTATTAATTTTTTCTATTGACATACATTCTCAGAAGTGATATACTATATCTCATAAGATATCAGACAGCACGGTCTTAAATAACTGATGGTGCTGATCTCACTTTTTTTTAGCAGAATATCATAAAATGACACACCCAAATCCCTACATCGTGAACGCTTGTTTCTGTATGTGTTGTACTATGCCTCTCCGGGGAGAGTGTGGGTGTTGTATGTGTTAAATCGTGCTGATTTTTCATTTTTGAATACAAAAGCCTTCAACGCTCTCCGTTGAAGGCTTTTTTTTTTGCACGTTTCCCGTCGCCGCGTAAGGGAAGCACATTCTACAGAACACTATCCACACAAAACACATTTTTAAAACAAGCAAACACGATGACTGATATTCTGGACTGGAAAGCTGGATTTACCGCATTAACCGTGCTCCTGTTATTGGCAGCGTTGATACAAGGCCGGTATCGAACCGAATATATCTTCATTACAGCGCTGGGTGCACTGATTCTTTCCGGTATCTTAACCCCATTGGAAGGGATCTCCGGTTTCGCCAATCCTGCTGTTATTACGGTTGGAGCGCTCTTCATCATCGCGTCCGGAATCCAAAAAAGCCGTCTGTTGTCACTGATAGAGCCTTTCCTGATGCCATCCAGAGGTACCACTCAAAATACGTTGCTCAGAGTAATGGCATCGACATCGGTTCTGTCCTCTTTCCTGAACAATACTCCCATTGTAGCGATGCTGATTCCTCAATTGGAAGAGTGGGCCAAAAGGAACCGAATTCCTGTATCCCGGTTGCTTATTCCTTTATCCTATGCGGCTATTGTCGGGGGAACGGTAACACTGATCGGAACTTCTACAAATTTGATTGTTTCGGGTATGATGATGGACAGGGGACTGGCTCCGTTTAGCCTGTTTCAACTGGCATGGATTGGAATTCCTGCTGTAATAGCCGTTCTGGCCTGGTTTGTTTTTATCGGTTACCGCTATCTCCCGGACAGAGATAAGGATGGAAAAAGCCTGGCCGTCCGGGAAAGAGAACGGGCACAAAAAGTATATAACCGTCCCTATACCATCCACTTTCCGGCAGAGCAGAGGGATTATCTGCCGGGAGTTATTGGGGCAACAGCCATGCGAACGGCCGGAAACAGTACGGTGGCATCTTCAGGGAGCGTGCTTTTTTCCGCAACGCAACAGGATGTGGCATTGCTTCCAAGCGGAGTGTATACCGAAGGACGGCGAATCATTCCCGGGTTATTGAACGGGCCACATTCAGATCGGGCGATACCGGCGCTGTTGATTCTTGGTTTTATGATGATTTCCTCGATATTTGGCTTTTTACCCGTGCATATTTCTGTGATTTTTTCCGCTTTTGGAATGGTTGCAGCCGGTGTATTGCCTGTCAGGGATGTAGCCTCATCGATACAGTATCCGGTTTTGATCGTCATAGCTTCGGCTCTTGCTCTGGGCCGTGCACTGGAACAAACCGGCCTCGCAGGATTTCTTGCTGAACATACCCTTTTATTTGCCTCCGGATTCGGCATCCTTGCCGTGTTGGTGATGATCTATCTGATGACCAACCTGCTGACCGAATTGATTACCAACAATGCCGCAGCGGTCTTGATGATTCCTATTGTTTTCGGAATAACCCAGTCCATGGGAATCGATCCGCATGCTGCCGGAATGGTTGTTGCCGTGGCTGCATCGGCCAGTTTTTTGAGTCCGATTGGCTATCAGACCAATCTGATGGTTATGAAACCCGGAGGATACCGTTTCTCAGACTTTGCAAGAGCCGGTTTTCCCGTCACGATCATCCTTATGGCCATCACCATAGGGGTCGTCTACCTGCTTTATCTCTGATGATTCAAAGAATGTTTATACATCCACATACAAACCTGAAAAAAACAAAAAAATGACGTTAGTAGAAAACGATTACGAAGCTTTGTCGGGACATCCCGATACCACTGATAAAACATGGAACCCTGCGGATAATAGTAAAACCACCAATGGGACGGCACGAAATGCGCCAAAAAGACATTCACATGTTAAAATTCTTGAAGAGGAAGCCATCTTTGTGATGCGTGAAGTAGCGGCTCAG
>JASCXY010000280.1 GCA_030012235.1 Balneolaceae bacterium ANBcel3
GATCTTGAAAAATGGTCGTTATTCTTGCATCCTTCTCAGAGAACACTGGTAAATAAAGATTTTAACGGCTCTGTAAAAGTTGTTGGGGGTGCCGGAACAGGTAAAACAGTAGCGGCCTTGCACCGTTTAAAATACCTTGCTCAGAAATATGGAACTTCAAGAAAGATCTTGTTTGCAACGTATACAAATGCTTTGAAACGAAATCTTGACGAGCAGGTTAAAAAGCTAAACGTAAACGATAAGTGTTATGAATTAACCAATATCGATTCTCTGGTTCAGAGATTGGCACGAGAGCATGGAATATTAAATGAACATTCAACGATAACAGGATTTTCGTATACGCTATCAAGTCGGGATATCTGGGAAAAGATATTGGAGTCTGAAGTGTCCGAATTTGATCTTGATTTTTTGGAACGAGAGACACAGGACATTTTTTATCATTATGATATAACAGATAGGAACAATTATTTCAACCAGACCAGATTTGAAAGGGGAGCACCGATTACGAGAAAGCAAAGACTTGAAGCCTGGAAGCTGTTTGAGAAGTATCAGGAGTATAAAGAGAAAAATGATATAATGGATCGGCTTGAGTTATTTAACCGAGTATCGGCGTACCTGAATAAACATCCGGAAAAACGACCATTCCAGCACGTGATTTTGGATGAGGTTCAAGATTGTTCGAATGTTGAGGTCCGTTTCATTCGGTCACTGGCTGATGAAGGGGAAAATGATCTGTTCTTAGTGGGGGATCCTTATCAGTCTATATATTCCCGGAAAGTTGTTTTCTCGCAAGCCGGGGTAAATATAAGGGGTAGGCGTTCCAAGAAATTGAAGGTCAATTACAGGACTACTGAGGAGATAAAAAAATACGCAGTCTCAGCCCTCAAAGGTGTGAAATATCACGACTTTGACGAAGATGAAGAGAACCTGAAAGGTTACGTGTCCATCTTCCATGGTGCGGTGCCAGTTTACAACGTTTTTGATACTAGAGAAAAAGAGGTTAACTATATTATTGGTAAAATTTCAGGTATCATTGAAAATGCCACCCATGTTAAGTTGTCTGATGTAGTTATAGCAACAAGAACAAAGGATTCATACAGGGAGATCATAACAAAGCTTCACAATGAAGGAATTGAATACTTTGACCTTCGGGATCAAACGGGCAAGCGAAATGGAGTACACTTATGTACATTCCACAGCTTGAAAGGATTGGAGTATAAAGTCGTCATTCTTGCAGATGTAAATGAACGTACCTGTCCATACCTGCCACATAAGTTCGAAGACTGGAGCAGGGAAGAACAGGAAGCCCATCTCAATTCAGAAAAGTCTCTACTTTATACGGCCATGACGAGAGCGATTTTGGAGCTCTATGTGACGGGTGTTGGAGGGAAGACGGGTTTAATAGCTAAAACGGAATATCAGTTATAAATAGTGAATTTTTAACAATATAACATTGTGCTTTAGTAGCCAGTGGTTATTCTGGGCAAGCTGCCCCCCCCAATCCGGAGCAAACTGCCACCCATTTCAGGAGTAGCTTTCAAGCTTGTACAGTGTGAAAAAAACAAAAATGTTACACCATAGTTACACCATTATAAAAAAACAAAAGCCGCAAGACACTGTTTATAAGCATCATGCGGCTTTGTTATTGTACCGCCGGCCGGACTCGAACCGGCACGGAGTTTAAAGCTCCATTGGATTTTAAGTCCAACGTGTCTACCAATTCCACCACGGCGGCACATGTTCAATTTCCCGGATGAGATGATGGAAGCAGAGTATTTTGCAGTCCTATTCACCCGTTTAAGCAAAATAAAATTCGTTTGCAGAATACAAATATAAGGGTTCTTCGGGTATTAATTCAAACCGGGTTGTTTAGTTTTTGATAAATGGGTTGGTTTCAAAAAAGCATTGAAAAGTATTAATATGCAATATGACTGTGAGAGAATGCGATACGGCGTTTTAATCTGAGCACTCTAATAGAAAAAAGGTATAAGTCTTTATTAGGCGATAAAAAGAATAAAATTATTGTGGAATGAGTGTATTTATATTACTTTTTGGTTATATATGTAATATTAGTAGATCGTACATGCAGTGAAATGTGTGTATGTCTTTCTTTACGATAAAAAGAAAAGAAGTCGTTTGTATGCATGAGGTCAACGTGAATTATCACAAAAAATATTGATTTGCCAAAAATCAGGTATAAATAGAGTCGGGCTCGGTAGTACGGCTCGCCTGCAACAGGTTCATAAATATTAGAGCATGTCATATCAGGAACAGCTTATCCCGGTCTTCAAAAATTTACCCTGGCCCGTTGTCGTTCTGCGTCCCGAGGCACCAGAATATTTAGTTATTGAAGGCAATAAAGCCTTTTTGGAACTACTCTCCATGACCAACTCCGAAATCAGAAACCGTCCGTTTTTGGAAATATTTCCCGGCCGTCAATGCATGGAAGAATTCGGTGATGATAGTGATGTCCGGCAGGCATTGAATACGGTAATTACTACTGGAAAAGAGTTGGATTTATCTGAACGATGTTATTATTTCAGGCAGGGCGAATCTCAAGAAACTACCCGTTTTAGTTGCTGGAGGCCTGTTATTACTCCGGTCTTTGGTAAGCAGAATACCATCGAATATCTGATTTATACGATGGCAGAATCCACAAAACAGGAACTGGATAAGCAGGAAAAGCAGCGCCTGGCACTT
>JASCXY010000281.1 GCA_030012235.1 Balneolaceae bacterium ANBcel3
GATTTCAGTCTTTGGAACAAGAATTCCCTGTATTCCGAATGCCTCAACGAAGAGCAAAGCGGGTATACCTTTCGCCTCTTTGGTCCTATACCGGTATCGGAGGAATGTATTTTCCTTTTTTTGTTGAAGCCAATATCAATACGGATGTACCTCATTCCGGCATGCCGGCCACGATTTTACATGAATTAGCGCATACCATTGGATTTGCAAGAGAAGAAGACGCCGAGTTTGCTGCCTTTCTTGCCGGAATTTACCACCCTGATCCCGATTTTGTTTATTCATCCTGGTTTTTGGCGTACCGCTACCTCTCACGGACGTTATCTCAGGTTGACAGAGATGCCTGGATTCGCCTGAATAAACGGGTTTCGGAGGATGTCAAAAGAGATATAGATGCTGTTCAGGCCTATTGGTCGCGGTTCAGGGGGCCTGTTCAATCGGTTTCCCGCTCTGTAAATCATGCGTATTTGCGTTCCAACATGCAAAAAGACGGAGTCATGTCGTATGGGCGTGTCCTCGACCTGATCCTTGGCCTGCATGAAGACCAGCGTTTACCAACCGCACCATCCGATCTGAAATAGACGGAAAAACAGCTCTTCTTTGATATTATTTTCACACCAGCCGAAAACTCAAATCATACACTCTATTTATTAGAGTACATATTTACCCTTCCTTTAACCCTGCATATACTCATAGGCCATGGCCTAAAACATTTGCATTTTACCGCCCGGATACTCATATTCATGCTGATTAAAGAAGCTACAGACTTTTCACATACGCCTTAAATCAACCAAGAGTTATGCGAAACGCTATTTTATCTATACTCGTCCTTTCACTTGTTCTGTTCATCTCTTCATGTGGCGAACCGTCACAAGAAGACAATTCCATCGTCTACGAAGAAACAAAAGAACAACTGCACGAACACTTCTTTGATAATCTCTCTGCGTTCTGTGGAAGTACCTTCTCAGGAAGAGCAACCTATCCGGATGATTCTTCTCAGCCACTTGTAGACACGGAACTTGTCAATTATATCTCACACTGTGACGACCAGATGATCAGGATAGAGTTATTCAGGGATACCGACTACTGGCATGGTGCATGGGTACTTGAAAAAAGAGAACAGGGCCTGCATCTTTTTCATGATCATTTAGGTGAGGTACGGACAAAAGATGATCTTGGCGAAGGGGATTATCATGGCTATGGAGGATATGCAGACGAGCGTGGCACCGGTCTGCACCAACACTTTCCGGCCGATGAAGTAACGGCTGAAATGATTCCGGCGGCTGCAACCAATGTATGGATGATGCAGCTTGATCCGGAAAACGACCGCTTTATTTATCATTTGGAGCGACACGGAGAAAAGAGGTTTAGGGCAGAAGTATACCTTCAGGAGGAACCGCCTGCAGAAATTGAGTAATACACAGTATCACTCAATTTAAGCCTCCGTTTCGTCCGATCACCGTATTGCTCCATTCGACGGCGGATTGTCCCACTTCGGGGTTATATTCCTCAAATAACTGAAGCGTTTGTCCGCCTGTCAGTTTGTCAAAAGCATCCTGCATGGTACCAGATCGGGCAAAATAGTGGTCTGTATATTCAAATACCTGCAAGGTTCCATGTCCCGGGTTATAAAAGTTTACGGCCCGGACAATCTGCTCATGATCATCCCTGGAAAACGCCTGAAAATCGGACTCTCCGAATTGAACCAGAACATGTGCGGTTGTCTTTTTCCAGTTTTCCATATAGCGAAAATCCTGTATTTGGCTCCAATACTGCTTATTTCTGGAAAAAATGCGGCCATCTCCATCGTACCCCCATGATCTCCTTACCAGGCTGTCCAGTCTGGCATCCTGCGTTATTTCTGCCAATGGTTCTTTTTGAATGTAGAATCGATAGAGGGCCTCATATTGTTCCATAACAGAACGTTCCACTTCAACCGGTGACTGTCCGGCCAGCCGATTTTGAAGCCGTCGCAGTTCCAGGTTGTACTCAAACCAGGACCGGGCAGATGTACCATAGACAATAACCCCGGCAACATCTTCTTCAGAACTGATAGCAGGTGCAACGACTCCTCCCATGGAATGTCCATACATTACTATCCGATGCGGATCCACATAGGCCAGAGAGCGCAGTTTTTCGAGTCCAACGCGAAAGCTTTCGACTTCACTGTGAAAGTCTTCATCGATACAGGGAGGGGTGTTCCAGCTGTCTCCCATTCCGCTTTTCTCAATTCTCAGAACCACATATCCGGCATCCACAAAAGCATCCACAATACGTTTATAAGGGTGATTGCTGCTCAGATTGTCCACCGACGTACAGGTATAGCCCGGAATAAATAACAGCGCTGGTTTGCGCTCCTCTTCTGTAAAAGGTTTGTTTATAATTACCCGTAACAGGCCATCTCTATAGGGTGCGGAAGTATAAATAACTTCCGATTTTTCATGAGTTTCTTTTGGCCTTCCTTCAAACAGTCCGTCGATTGTTTTTTTCTGTTTATCGCGCTGGATGACAACGCTCAACGAGTCTCCTCTTCTGTAGGCATCCATTTCGGATTGAAGTATATCCATATCATTCAACTCCACGCCATTCAATTCCAACAGCTGGTCTCCTGGCTTCAACCCTATTCTCAAAGCCGTACCCCCGGCCACTTCCTGAATCAAAAGTCCGTTAGCATCAGATAAACCCTCCATATCAAACCGG
>JASCXY010000282.1 GCA_030012235.1 Balneolaceae bacterium ANBcel3
GCGTCACTGACCGATGGCCTTCCGTATAATCCGGAACTTGAGCCTTATGAAATTGCTCCGGATGGCCTTTCAAGCGGACTCATGGACGATATGTGGGCGTTTACAAGCCGTAACCCCGACCTCGACCTCAGAGCGGCCGCCATGTTTGCTGGTGCAAGCCGTGCCTTGAGAGGGTACAACGATGACCTTGCCGACAGAGCCTTGTATCAGTCAAAAAGACTTCTTGCAGAAGCTACCGAGTTACTTGCTGATCAGCCCGAACAAGAGCGCCAGTCCTGGTGGAGAGGAACCGGCGATATTGCCACCAACCTTCAGCTTTATATCTCAACCGGGGAACAACAATATGCGGACAGATATCAGGAGTTGTTATGGACGGCACTTGATCGTAATGTTAGCTTCATTCTTTCGCTTGGATTGCATGGAATTCCACACATGGACGCATCTTTTAAAGAAAAACTTCGTCCATATGTAGAGCAATACAAAGAGTATATACTGGCTCTGGAAGAAGACAACCCGTACGGTGTACCTATCGGACTTGGAAACTGGGCAGGAAGTGGAGGTATCGTGAATTTTGGTACCACCGTTATTTTTGCAAATAAACATTTCCCCGATATCATTGACGCCGATCATGCGTTTAAGGCCACGAACTGGATCTATGGCTGCCATCCATATCACAACTACTCGCTGGTTGCTACGGTTGGCGCAACACGTCCAAAGGAAGTCTTTTACGGAAACAACCGGGCCGATTTCTCCTTTATTCCTGGTAACCTTGCCCCGGGTATTTTGTTCCGTCAGCCGGATCATTTTGAGAATTACGATGACTGGCCATTCCTCTGGGGACAAAACGAAGGTACCATTGGCGGTAATACCAGTTATCTGTTCTTTGGCTCAGCGTTCAGAAATATGATCGCAAATTGATCCACTTTAAGTGATCATCTTTGCTTCTTCCTATTGGATGAAGTAACTTTTTTGATCCCTGTGCATGGCTCACCAGTCGAATGCACAGGGATTTTTTTTTTGCTCCATACAACACTTCTCCTGACAGGTAGTTATTTCGCTTCTGTTTCTCGTTACCGGATAGCGTTCTCCGGTCACCCATGTTGTAATCCCGTTTCGTTCTGGCCGGCTATGCCCCTTTCACCGACATCATAACCAACCTACGCCCGTGCCATAAGCCATTCGGCCCTCTGAATAACCGCTCTCCGGCCTGATGTGCCAGATACTGCTGACCTGAATGCGTTTTTTTCTTACATTTAAGCTTGATGTGTGTGTTTTATTTCGGAATTTTTTCCATTAACCAGAGATCACTTTATGAGACTTTTACTGATCGTTGTTGCCTGCCTCCTTCCTTTTACTGCGTTTTCGCAAAAAACATACCTGCTCTATGATGATTCTTCTCCACAAGCCGGGTATGCCGCAAAACAGCTTCAGAAAGCTCTGACAGAACGAGGGTATTCCGTTACAAAAGACCGTTCGGAGTACGAAATTCTGATAAACCTGGATATAAATCGCACAGCATTAAGTAATGAAGCCTATGCCATTATCCCTGAAAACCACCATATCACCGTCAACGGCGGTGACGGTACCGGACTTATTTATGGCGCATTGACACTGGCAGAAAAGCTTCGGGACGGAGTTGCTTTGAACGAGGTAACCTACACCACCGAATCCCCAAAGTTTCCTTTCAGAGCCATCAAACATAATCTGCCTTGGGACACCTACCGCCCGAGCTATGCGCTGGATCAGCATTTTGAAACCGCCCGAAAAGTTGAGTACTGGGAAGTCTTTCTGGATATGATGGTACAAAACCGCCTGAATGTGATCACCCTCTGGATGATGCATCCTTTTACGTATATGATCATGCCTGAAAACTTCCCTGAAGCCAGCCCTTTTACGGAGGAAGAACTGGCCGAATGGCAGCACCTGTTCCAAAGTATCTTTGCCATGGCTAAAGATCGTGGCATTGATACGTATATCATCAACTGGAGCATTTTTGTCAGTGAGGAGTTTGCCAAAGCCCATAATGTGGCGCATCAAAACTTCTACCCCTATTACTATGTGCAAGGGGATACTACCGAAATCGTAAAACGGTATACCCGGGAAAGTGTTACTCAGATTCTGAACGAGTATCCGGATCTGGATGGTTTTGGAATTTCCCATGGCGAGGGCATGGCAGGGATGACACCCCGGCATCGACAAGACTGGATGAATGAAACCATGATTGCCGGTATGCAAAACGCCGACCGGCCGGTTAAACTGATTCACAGAGTCCCTTTTTCAGCAGATACGCTCTCGGATGGATCTACAGATCCTTATACGGAACTGTTAACCCGTGAAGCAATGGAAGAACTGGAAGATCAATTCGACGGCCCGATTTGGGTGGAAATGAAGTTCAACTGGTCCCATGCCCATTCCACACCAACACTGGTTAAAGTGCACGGTGGCGAATTGGGCGATACCTACTTCGTCCCCGAACCGAAAAACTACAAGGTTACCTGGATGGCGAGAAACGAAGACTTTTTTGCCCTTCGCTGGGGGGTGCCAGATTTCATCCGCGCTCACATCGAAACCAACGATGCTTCCTATGTCGGGGGTTATTTTATTGGTTCGGATACCTACATACCGGCAAAAGATTATTTTACGAAGATTTCCGATCCGGTCGACTGGACGTACGC
>JASCXY010000283.1 GCA_030012235.1 Balneolaceae bacterium ANBcel3
ATAAAGGTCATCTCTCCGGTTTCATTCTGGATGTGTGGGAAAAAGAGCCTTTATTTTCAGATACGGTTGCAAAAAAGGCTCATCTTGCTACACCGCATATTGCCGGATACTCCCTGCAGGCAAAACGTAAAGCAACAGAAATGATCGCCGATGCACTGCATCGATTCTTTAATCTGAAACCCCCTGCTTCCGCCCAAAACAAGATGCATCACCTTCTGTTCCCTGAATCTCCCCGATCACTCAGAGAAGTTCTCGAAGTCATCCACCCCGCTTTTCAGTACGACCGTCAGCTTCGTGCACTTACAGGTATGCCCCCTTCGGAAAAAGCCTCTGGATTCCATGCTATCCGACATCATTCAGGACTCCGAAATGAGTTTTCACAGATCGTCGTAGAAAAAGAAATTACAGACACCTTTCCTGTATTAACATCATTAGGCATTACAAACGGATGAACATGGCAAAGCATCCTTTATTCCACATCCTATCCAAAGAAAAACGGCCTGCGGCTTCTCTTGTCACAGCCTACGTGCCAGCATGTGCCGTATTATTGATTGTCGGATGGATCAGTCACAGCCTGGAGATCAGCGAACGGGTTCTGCTTTTAAGATACATCTCCATGATCATTGCAGGTATCTATGCCTTTATAACACCCCACCTCTTATTTCCGGACAGCAGAAAAACCCTGCTTCAGCAACTTAACCCTTCCCAGGCGCTGCTCTTCCGCTATCAGGCAAGACTACTTCGCCCGATTACAGTGCTATCCATCGCCGTACTGTTCATTATTGCCTATTTTGACCTCAGGAGTCCCCTTGATGCCTTACTTTTCAAAACGCAGATGTTCAGTAATGGCGCTCTTTTTCTTATTTCGATCACTCTTTACGCCTTGTTCCGGTACCTATCTATTGCAGAGCGGTCGCAAAAATGGAACGAAGGCCTGTCCGGAAAAAAGGGAATGGATGCGCTAAAAGAAATTGGAATAGTGTCTCCGTTGTCTCGCGGAATGTA
The DNA here is from genome assembly GCA_030012235.1 of Balneolaceae bacterium ANBcel3. Taxonomy (GTDB): domain Bacteria; phylum Bacteroidota; class Rhodothermia; order Balneolales; family Natronogracilivirgulaceae; genus JASCXY01. The sequence continues at coordinate 1,006 of JASCXY010000283.1, forward strand.
TCCCACCTTTATGAGTACCGTGATGGTGACTGTAGCAGGTATGATGGCCGTGGTTCTATCCGCAGCCATCCCCGTCTTTTGGGCAACCTCCATCCCTTTTATTCTCTTTTTAGGATATGTTGCCATTCGGATCCGGAGCAACCTGTTCCGATACGATCGGTTGTTCTATCAAAGCGATGCCTTTTACAGTGAGCTTATGGGCCAGAGTCTGGGAAAAACCGGAGAAGCCCGAAAACCGGCTCCCTATAAAGCCATATACTGGGTTCCGTCAAGATGGCGTCATGCGGTTTGGACTCAAACGGTTCAGATGGACAGAAAGCGTCCAATGGGAAGAATCATCGCTCTGTTTTGCATACTTTTCTGGCTGCTGCTATGGCTGGGAAGTCCCATGTCATGGGTTTATGCATGGCTGGCGATCTTTATCCTTTCTAAAAACCTGCTCCTTTGGCCGGTTTCTGAAACCTCCCTTTCTCCCCCCGTTTTTCAATGGTGGATTATGGGAACCACAGACTGGATTTTAGCCCGCTTTTTCTTGCAATTGCGCTGGATCCCGCCTCTTATCCTGACTCTGGGAGCTGCCGCTCTTTTTTCGGACTCTTTCCGTTGGATAGATGCCGGATATGTCATCGCTTTTGATGTCTGTATCTCTTGCATTACCTCATGGGGGTTTACCAGAATAAATGAAATTTCTTTCAAAAAACGTTTTATATGAGTTCCTTCTTAACCGTTAATAATCTTTCCAAAAAGTATGGTAACGGCCCTTTGGTCATATCTGATATGAACCACCGGTTCACCAAAGGAACCGCAACGGGGTTGATCGGAGAAAATGGATCGGGAAAAACTACTTTTTTGAGACTGATGTCTGTTATGGCCTATCCCACATCGGGAGAAATTACCCTTTGGGGCAAATCTATTCATAAAAAGCCTCATCAATACCTCAAATACATTGGTATGGTGACCGATACCACCGACCTGCCAGAGTATTTAAATGCCGGAGAGCTGTTGGAGTGGTTGTTACGTGCACGGAAAAAATGGTCGGATAAAGAGTCGCCGGCGGCTGTTGAGCGTGTTTTGACCGAACTTCGCTTTGATGAGCGCAGAAACAACCTAATAGGGACCTATTCAAGCGGCATGGTTCAAAAAACTATGCTGGCATGTAGTCTGGTTACAAATCCTCAGATCATCCTCCTTGATGAACCCTTCCGTGCGCTGGATACTGAGAGTGTTGAAGCCGCCATCGGTATGCTTCTTTCCTACAAAAAAGACGGGGGAACGATTCTGATATCCAGCCATCACCGGGAAAGTCTGACTCGGATATGCGATGAGTATATATCCTTTCCCGCCCGGTAATATAGGCTCTTGACTTTTAAAGCTTATCCAGCCGGAATAACTTCACGGCATTCCGGGTAGTGATCTCAATGATTTCCTCGCCCGCGCGATCAAATACCTTTGCCAGTGCTTCAGAAGTATATTGCATGAAAGATGGTTCGTTTCGTTTTCCTCTTTTCGGAACCGGGGCAAGGTAGGGAGCATCCGTTTCCAAAACCATGCTTTCAAGCGGAAGCTGCTTTACGACCTCACCTACACCGGCATTTTTGTAGGTCAATACTCCTCCGATACCAAGAGATAGCCCTAAATCCAGTGCTTTCTTTCCCTGCTC
>JASCXY010000284.1 GCA_030012235.1 Balneolaceae bacterium ANBcel3
TAATTCACTTGCACTGAAAATGCTTCGGTGACCTGCCCAAAGGTATTCAGATTGAAGATGGTGCGGTTGGTTTTATCAAGGGTGGTATTTTGCAAGTTATTGGTACGAAGCCCGAACGATCCGTTCAGAGTAAGCCGATTATTATTGAGCCGGATACCGGAATTGATCTTATAGTCGATCAGATCCCGCTCCATAAAACGGTATCCGGCAGGTTGAAATCCGGGGCCGACATAACGAACCTCACCGCCAAGTGTGAGTGTTTCACCCTTCCACTCCAGCGAAGTAACCTTCGACCAGTCCGCATTGGAAGAAGCATTTACTCTCAGAAAAGGATCTATCAGATCCAACACATTATTGTCATAAGGCATATCCGGCCCCAGTATATCAAACGTGTATACCGAGCCGGCAAACTCCGTTCTGAAAAGCAGATCTGAAACTATCCTGATCTGTATCAATGGAGAAAATGTAATCCCCTCAGACGGCCGGGTTGCCGGGGATGCAGCGCTGACAGAGGTCTCATCTTCGGTAGCCTTCACCAGATTCAGGGCAAAATGGGTTCCATCCCGGCGTCCATATCCTATGCGTGATGCAAATATTTTCTGCTCATACGCACCTGCGATATCATTGACCGGATCGTATTCTACTCCCAGTTGCGACGTGCCGTAATTGATAGAAAAAAGAAAATGGCCCGGATCCAGTTCAAGGCCAACTCCGAAGAGCGCGATATCTCCGGTAGTCAATTCGCTGTACATGGGAGTCTGTGAACCGAAAAACCCGTGAATCCATCGGTAACTTGGATTAATACTGACATTATTGCGAGGATTCCGGATATAGTCGACAAGGCCTTCATCAGGTAATGAGGGCAGATTGTAGGTGTTCTGTCCGGTTGTTAAATGAATAGAAACGGGCAAAACAAAATGGCGGCCGGCGGTCAGTGTTGCATCTGCAGTAAAGCGGCCCAGATTCGCCGGGTGACGGGGTCGAAACGTTGAATAGTTCGTTTCACTATAGTGATAGGTATCATAATTCAATCCCAGAGAACCGGAGAACTGTACCCTTGACTGGCCGTTGACAGAAGTCACGGCCACCAGAACCATGAGGCATACGAAAAACCCCCTCAAAGAATGTGACATGCGTGTTTTCTATAGATTCCTGAAAAGATGATCCGACGAAAACAGATCCGGACCCTTTTGAGCGTAGTTGTAAATGTATAAAATATAACCACATATTTGCAAAACATTGTGATAATTTAATATTCGCCCATTATCTATAAATAACAACCTCTCAAATCGCCTCTGTACTCTCAATAAATCTCTATAGTCGGATCCAGGTGTACGAATTAGCGTGCATCAAATCGGTTTTGAAACAGAAAGAATCAGAAAAGCAAAAAAAAAAGCCCTTGACGGCCGGATGGTCGCCAAGGGCAAAATGTGCATAATAGAACAACCTTACGATTCTATTCGATTCACTGGTTTTTCAGACGGGTCTTCAAACCACTTAAAATATCGCTCGGTTCCCTGAATTCCCTGTTCAATGAGTTTCTGTTTGGTTTCATCAGAGAGGTTAAAATCAACCGTACCAACATCCAGTGTGTTAATGTAGACCGTGCGTTGCCAGTCGTCGCTGTGCAGGTGTATATTTTCCTGCGTATTCATGAGCGCTCCAAGCAGATGGCGGGCATAGTCACTAAAGTTTTTGATGGGTTTTCCCTGAAGCGGTTCATTATATCGGAATAACCCGATTTCCTCCTCACTGTCCAGGCGCAGGCCCAGGGTCTGCCGGTTGTACACATAGCGACTTCGGCCGGCTCGTTCAAGTTGGAAACGGGCGTTTTCCTGATTGTAATACGAGGTATGCCTGGCGGCTTCCGGTTCCCGGGCAAGATCAATATAGCGTTCCCGATCAAAAAGCTTGACCGGATAATTGAGTTGAACCCCGCCATCCACGTACACATCTTTTCGGCTGCCATACCGCATGGCGGCGAAAAACAGTGGAATAGACATGGAAATTCGAACAGCGGTAGCCAATTCCATATCCGGATGTCGCTCGGCGGAGAAGACCTCTGCGTATCCGGTGGATAAGTTGGTACCAATAACATAGAGTGCAGGGAGGTTTTGGTCCTGTAAATCTTTGAACGTAGCCCGGCGGTGCCCCAGACGCTCTTCGATAAGATCACCTATCCAGGAGTCAAAGAAATCACCCTTATGCCAGCCAAAATCACGGGCAAGACGCCGGATATCCCGGATAACTCCCCAGGAGCTATCCATAAACTGATTAAAATCAGTATTCTGAAGAATATTTTTCTGCTCCGGGATGGAATAACCCAGCGAAAAAATAAGGGCATTGATCGCCCCGGCACTGGTTCCGCCAACCCGTTGTATTCCGGTCAGGAGTCCCCTGTTTTCAAGAACCTGCATGGCTCCAATGTAGGCAATCCCCTTTACTCCGCCCCCTTCAAAAACCAAATTTTTAAATTGATTTCCCATCTTTTTGCCTCTCATTGTGTGATGATGTTACGGTTTGTGCTACCTATGACGAATTCCAACGGTTACAAACTAAAGTATAATTCCTTAGGACCATTTCCCAATCTGCTCCGGTTGAAATGTAATTGTATCTCAGTACGGCCAACTTGCTCCTTCGATTTT
>JASCXY010000285.1 GCA_030012235.1 Balneolaceae bacterium ANBcel3
ACAACAAGGCCCTCTAATCCGAACCAGGTAGGAAGAACCGTAATGAATAGCCAGGCGTAAAATCCAAACGTGATGATCTGAAACACGCTGTTCAGCGCCACCAGGCCAGCGGCATATTCACTGTTACCGCGGGCAAGTTGATTCCAAACCAGAACCATGGCTATGCAACGGGCGATTCCAACAAGAATGAGTCCGGCCATGTAATATCCCCAGCGTGGGTCGGGGCCAAAAATTGCCGGTGCCACAAACCCAAAGAATCCAACCGCAAGGAAAAACATCAGAAAGGGGCCGATCAGCCAGTTTTGAAGCAGGGAGATGGTTAAAATTTTTCCATCAGAAAATACTTTAGGCATTAATTCATAGCGCACCTTCGCAAGAGGCGGGTACATCATTAGTATCAGTCCAACGGCAATCAGAATATTGGTGTGATCTCCGACCGTTAGCAACCGGTTCATGCGTTCAATGGGATCCTGGAAGAAGTATCCGGCCATTACCCCAAAAATCATTGCGGTGAAAATCCAGACCGTAAGATAACGGTCGAGCAGGGACATTTTTTGAGTTATCCCGGTGGTGTTGTTTGAAGACATGTGGTTGGGTATTTAATTTAAAAATTATTCTTGAAAGAAGGTTTTTAATACATTCATCGAAAAAAAACGATGAAATAGCACAAAAAAAGGGATATTGAAAGGTTCGGCCATTGTGGAAGGTGCTATGTACAGGATGTGGGTTGGTAATCAGAGAGGAGGCCATCCAGTGCTTTTAAGGATGCTCTGAGTCCCGATACTCCGCCTGGATTCAGGCAGTAGCAGGTGTGCGTACCCTGAAGCGTACAGGTAACGAGTCCGGCTTCTTTGAGGGCTTTGAGATGTTGCGAGACCGTTGACTGGGCACGTGGGAACAACTCGGTGATATCACCGCAAAAACAGGTTGTTCTTTGGGCCAGAAGCATTATGATCGACAATCGTATAGGGTGTCCGAGTACTTTTGCCAGCTGAGCCGTACGTTGAATCTCCCGATGGTCCGGCTGAACTTCCTCAAGCGGTGTTGTATCATTCATTTTATTAGACATTATGATGATAAAAGACATTTTTTTATTCATCGTAAAAATACGATGAATGATACGCAATTAAAAATCGGTGATCAAGTGTATTTAAAGGAGTAACAATTTCTTAACCTGCCCGGTATGCGTGAGGATTATTCCATTTTTACCGTAATAAGCCCGGTATTGGCATTCATTCTCTGATTATGTACTTTGTGTAAAAATTAATCGATCTTTTCTTTGGCGTTTGCCCGCCATGCTTATCATACCTATGCATCCGGAAACCACACTTTTCTTTAAAAATGAACATCGGGGAATTCGCCCGGATACCGTAGCCTGGGCTCCATCGGTTCCCTGTAACGATCGGGTTTTTATACTTACCGAGAGTCCCTCCGGGGTACGAAAACACGGAGCGTCGGATCTGCTGGTCGATTCTGTAAGCAGTATAAAAACACTTCAGCGGATCTTAAAAAATACACGAACCCGGTACTTGCTCATTGCATCGGGAAACCGGATGATCCAGCCTCAGCCACATGCCGTGGAGCGAATGATTCAGGTTGCGGATATGACCGACGCGGGATGGGTCTATTCAGATTACCGGCAGGAAGCGGACGGCGCGCTGGAAGAGCATCCTCTGATCGATTATCAGCTTGGAAGCCTGCGCGATGATTTCGATTTCGGGCCGCTTCTTCTGATCCGCACCAAAGCGCTGGAAGAAGCCGTTGGGAAAGCAAAGGACACCTATCGTTATGCGGGATGGTATTATGCCCGGCTTGCTATTTCCAGAAACTGGCCCGTATTGCGCATTCCGGAAGTTCTTTACACGGCAACCACCATCGATCACCGGTCATCGGGTGAAAAAGTATTTGACTATGTGGATCCTTCGCAGAGAAAGGTTCAGATAGAGATGGAAGCGGTTTGCACAGAACATCTGGAACAGATTCATGCCTGGCTGCCACCGGTGACCAAAGAAATTCCTGTGGATGAAAATGAGTGGCCGGTAGAAGCCTCAGTGGTCATCCCGGTCCGAAATCGTTTGGGCACCATAAAAGAAGCCATCCGTTCGGCGTTGCTACAGCAAACCGTATTTGATTTCAATGTCATCGTCGTGGACAACTATTCGGATGACGGAACCACGGAGTTATTGGCCGAATGGTCGGAGAAGGAGAAAAAACTGATCCATGTGATTCCTGAAAACAGAGGGCTCGGGATCGGGGGATGCTGGAATGAAGCGGTGATGCATCCGGAGTGTGGAAAGTATGCCGTTCAGCTGGATAGTGATGATATCTATAAAGATGAAACTACTCTGCGCCGGATATTGGAAGTGTTTCACAGCGAACGTTGCGCAATGGTTGTGGGCAGTTACATTACTACCGATGTTTCATTGAAAGAAATCCCCCCCGGACGGGTTGACCACCGGGAATGGACTCCCGAAAACGGACATAATAATGCTCTCAGGGTGAATGGTTTTGGTGCGCCCCGCGCTTTTTACACCCCGGTCTTGCGTTCCATTCGCTTTCCTGACGTCAGCTATGGCGAAGATTATGCGGTTTGCCTGGCGAT
>JASCXY010000286.1 GCA_030012235.1 Balneolaceae bacterium ANBcel3
ATTCCAATACCCAGTCCGGCGCTAAAAAAATGACGTTCGTTATCTTCAAGATAGTTAATGGGATTGCGCACCCAGGCCCAACCCAGGCGAGGTTCCATCCAGTCAAAGACGGTTATAGCTGCGCCGGCACGGAAGTTCCAGACATCCTTGAAATTATTACTGATAAAATTATTCTCAGAAATTTCAATTTCTCTGTCTACGGTATCAAAGTCACGAAGTTTGATTCTACTGTAATCGACCCGTTCCGCTGTAAATGAGAGATTCATAAAAGGAAGAGCGTCTGTTGATGCTCCCACATAAAATCTTGATGGTGTGTTCAGGCTATAGCTGTATTCACCTCTAAAGCTGTCATTTATGACCGGCCCAAAGGTACGATCCTGATCATCAACGATCACGTCTCCATCATACGTGACGACATCCCAAAATCGAGTCTGCAAGAATACATCAAAGGTTTCATCCACATTCCACCGGGTCCGTGTAGTATAACTCACTCCTATATCGAACAAAGAAAAACCGGTATAAAGAAGACCTATTCTGGCATTAATTCCTATCGCATCGACATTCACTTTTTCTTCAAAGAGAACCTGGTCAATGTTATAGCTTCCTGTAAACGCTTCGCCGGAATAAATGGGATTTCCATTATTATCAAGGGGGGACTCCTCAATAAAGAAATACTCATAACTCGAGTTTGAAACCGGAACCCCCACAGAAATTCCAACAAAAAAGTCTTCCTGAAATTCCGTTGACAAGAACAAATTATACTCGCCTGCCTGGCCTCTTTGGGTTACTTCGGCATATTGCCCCACACCCATAAAACCCCCGAAATCAAATATAGATTCATACTCACCATACACATTGTCGATCGTAAACGTATCAAATGCCAAGTCAAACAAATCCTGATATTCGGTCAGAAACTGATATGTACGGGAAGAGTGCTGGTTAAAAAAATCGATTTTATAGGCGGAGTTGTAGACAGCTGTCTGATGGTAGCCACCTCCTATAGCCAGGCTTCCAATGACCGTAGGCACTTTATATATAAATCCGGCATGCGTAATCCCTGTCTGCTGGTCATCAAAATTTTGCTGTACCGCGTGATGAGGGCGTCTTTCATCCAGTACCATGCTTTCCAGTCCCGGATACAGAGTTGTTTGGCTGACATCTCTTACACCAAACCCGAATGTTACCATACTCCGATCAGCCATACCGGCAACAGCCGGATTTACCATGACCGATCCAAGCCCCTGATATGACGCCGCAGAAGAACTTCCAAGCGACATATTATAAGGATCCTGCCCTGGATACAGGGTAGCAAGCCTTAAAGCATCAAAGCTATACTGTGCATAAGCAGAAGATGCAAAAGCACATAGCAGTATAACAAAAAACAGACGGAGAGATAGAGAAGCAATTCCAGATTTCATAGAATAATTGCGCTAAGGATTCACACTTACAGTATGGTACACTTCACGTCACCAATACTTTTTAAAATCGAAAGATCAGTATATAGTTATCCCCTTGAACCTATCCAACGTATACTTGCTCCGATGACCGGTAACAGAAAAAGGTCGTGTATCTAATCGTTCCTGTTTCTGGTTCTGGTTCCGGAAGAACCGGAGCTTCTTGAAGATGAATTACTCCGGTTGACGGTGCCACTACTACGAGAACCGGAGGGAGCGCTTCGTGTTACGGTTCCACTTCCACTGGAAGTGTTGCTACTGCGATTAACCGTGCCACTGGACCGGGTTGTTGATGGTGTTGATCGAGTTACCGTACCTTGTGAAGACGGTGCAGGGGCAGCAGGCCGGGCCGTAGTTGTTGCCGGTTGATTTCTGCTATCCGTAGATCTCTGAACCTGGCTGGTTGTACTCTGGTTTCTTCGTTCAACCGATCCCGATCGGCTTACACTTCCTGTATTCCTGGAATCCGGAGCAGATCGAACCGTACTTCCTGAGCGATCCTGAGCCGGTGCACTCCGTGTTACTGTTCCTGTAGACCGGGCAGGTGCTGTTGACCGGGTAACAGATCCGGAAGTACTCGATGCAGGTTGCGACCGGGTTACGGTAGAACCCCTTTCTCTGGTTTCCACAGAAGTTCTTCCTGTAGAGGTACGGCTTATAGAAGAAGGTGTTGATCTGGAAACCGTTCCTGCAGCCTGAGTAGTCCGTACGGGATGTCTGGCTGTATTAACCTCTCTGGTCCGTGTGCCAGTTATAGAACCGGCCGTGGATCTGGTTGTTCGTACTCTTTGATCTGGTCTGTGGCCGGTATTGTTGTAGTAGTTATATACAACGTAGTATCTTGGACGATATGACCATCCCCAGGAATGAGCAAATGCCGGAGGATATCTGTAGTAGCTGTATGGGTGGTGATAATGCCATGCATGAGGCCGGTAGCCCCAGTAATACGATGCTCCAAAAGACCACCCGTAATACGGGCTGTAAAATGGATCATAGTAATGATAACGAACGGGGTAATGAAAATGGCTAACATGGAAACCCGTGGTCCACCGGGATCTTTGATAGTCTCGGAACTGAAGAACAGCGTCTTGCTGACCATCATGATACCCCAGGTCGTAGATATCCTGATCGGACGTGATTTCCCG
>JASCXY010000287.1 GCA_030012235.1 Balneolaceae bacterium ANBcel3
GGGAGCGGCTTCCGGGCGGATCTGATCCCGCAACATAACCAACCCGGCAGACCGGTCATTTATGCGAATCATCGCGACAGTTTCTCCCTGCATACGCGCATCTTTGACCCGTTCCTTCATGGCAACAGGCCATTCATCCATGGAAGCAATCGATGTCACCTGCACGCGATCCTCGCCAATACTACCGGAAATACCAAATCCCGCCTGGGTTTCTACTTTGTTCACTTTATCCAATGCAATCCCTTTTTCTTCCGCATAGGCTACAATGGCTTTGGCGATGGGATGCTCTGAGTGAGCTTCTACGGAAGCCGCCAGACGAAGAAGCCGGGTTTCTTCATGTTCACGCACACCATCGGCTTCCATCCCGGCATCATCCTCCATACACAAAAACCGGGAAACACCCATTATTCCGGTCGTCAGGGTTCCGGTTTTATCAAAAATGACCGTATCAATGTGTTTAGCCTGCTCCAGTGTTACGGCATCCTTAATTAAAAGGCCTTTTTCTGCGGCTCTTCCGGAACTCACCAAAAGGCCCATGGGGGTTGCCAGGCCAAGAGCACAGGGACAAGCAATGACAAGCACCGCCACCATATGGATCATCGCCTGAGCGGGTGTTCCCAAAAACCATCCAAAAATAAATGTAAGCAGCGCAATCACCAGGACAACCGGCACAAAAACAGAAGCCACTTTATCCACCAGCCGTTGAATCGGGGGTTTTGAACTCTGAGCTCTTTTTACCGTCCGGATCATCTCTGAAAGTACCGTATCCTGCCCCACTTCAGAAGCAATCATCTCAAACGATACCGAAGTATTACGCGTTCCTCCGATCACCCGGTCGTTCCTGGCCTTATCCACGGGAAGGCTTTCTCCGGTCAGCATGGATTCATCCAGAGAAGGCAAACCTGAAAACACCTTTCCATCCACCGGTACCTGTTCATATGCCTTTACCAGAAGCCTGTCTCCGGGCTGTACCTCTTTCACCGGTACTGTTTCCCACTCTTCAGATCCGTTTTCTGTCTTGTTATTACTACAACAGGAAGAAGAGGTGATCCGGTGTGCCATGACAGGTGCCAATTCCAGCAAGCCGGCAATAGCATCACGGCCTCTGTGCCGGGCGCGTTCTTCCATCCATTTGCCCAGCAAAATAAGTGCAATAATAATCGCCGCCGTCTCAAAATAAACCTCTCCCGGCTCTACCAGGCCACCTTCCGTTCCAAAAAACAGGGCGTACGAACTAAAAAGAAATGCAGCACCGGTACCCATGGCGACCAGGGTATTCATGTCGGCGTTCTTATGGCGCAGGGCACTCCAGGCCCCTTTAAAAAACGAAGATCCGGCATAAAAAAGCACCACCGCTGTTACGATCATCTGAATAAGATTCCAGAGAAACAGATGCTCGCTCACAAAGTGATGCCAGGCCGTCCATGCCATCGGCCCCATATCCATAATAAAAACAAGTATGGCCAGTGGAAGGGCCAGCCAGAACTTTCTTTTAAAGCCGGAATCGGATATCTGACGGGATTCGGTTGGAGCGTTTTGCTTCAATATTTCCGGCTCTGTAGTATCCTCCGGATCCTTTTCACTTTCAAGGGGTCGTGCGGGATACCCGGTTTTTTCGAGCACTTCTACCAGGTTTGACACGCTGGCATTTTTTGTTACAACACGTGCTTCGCCGAGGGCAAGATTCACTTCCGCACGGATGACTCCCGGCTGCAAAGTTAATGCCTGCTCAACCCGAGATACACACGAAGCGCAGCTCATCCCGTCTACGGCCAGATAAATTTCTTTTTCAGCGGATTGTTCTTTTCTCTGCATTACAGCTTGCTTCATTAAAAATGGAAACTACTTACGCTGTAAATAACACAAAAAAAATCGAATCCGTGTTACAACTAAAGATCAAAGAGTTATAAAATTTTGACCGGTAAAAAAGCAGCATGGGGGATGCGCTCACTTTTCACTTACAGGGCGTCTCTTTTTTTTCGTTCGGAAAGACTCTTTTCCTTGTACGATGAAAACGATTCTCCGGTGATCTGTTTGAACTGGGCCGATAAGTGCTGTACACTGCTGTATCCAAGTTTCCAGGCGATTTCCGCAAGAGTGAGTTTATCTAACTCCAACAGTTCTTTAACCCGTTCGATCCGCAAACGTATCATGTACTTCTCAATGGTAGTGCCTTCAATCGCAGTAAAAGAACGGCTAAGAGAGGGGTACGAACGATGCAGCCGAGTTGCCAGATACTCGGACAAAAGGGGCAGCTTTTCTTCCTTTTCTGTCTTTTGTACATAGAGAATGAGCTCCCCTTTGATTTTTGCAACCAGTTTCTCTTTTGGATCCACCGCGAATTCAAACCCTTTGGCCGTGAGAGCTTCCTGAATTCTGAGCAACCCCTGTTCATCAGGAACCGGTATAATTTCAGCGTGTCCAAGTGTAATCTTTACCGGACGATATCCCTGGCTTCGGAGAATCTCTTCCACCGCCATAATACAACGGTCACACACCATATTCTTGATGGAAATCATGTGTGAACTTCCGTTTGTACGATCAGGATGGACGCTATTCATTATATCATAG
>JASCXY010000288.1 GCA_030012235.1 Balneolaceae bacterium ANBcel3
TTTTACTTCCCAACCTGGACAGGGTGGATACATCGCATGCACCAGAAAGTGTACAGCAGCAACAGCAACAGCAAACTGTGGCAACGGAAACCGAAGAAGACAGGCCGTCTTCTGTTCGCCGGACCGAACCGAACGCATCTTTGGAACGGGGAATTGTGACGGTGATTGAGAAGCTTGAAGTACAGCAAAGGGTCTATGAATCCCTGCAGGCGAGACTGAATAATCACTTCGATCCGGCGTATTACACTCTGGATGTTCAGCTGGAAGTTTCTTCCCGTTCGTATACCATGGAAATTCCATTGTTAATGTATCGTCAGGAAGAACATCACTCAGACGAGAGATTACCTGCACTGCCGTTTATGCCTCCCGATATGGTGAAGGAACAGGAAGCAACGGTACGTGAGGAACATGGGCGGAGTACTCAATATATCCGTATGCCGGACATCGACCGTTTTTTGATTGAGGCACGTTTGGATACCATGTATCAGGATGAGGGAAAGAGAAAGATGGAACAAATGATCAGCTCCATGATTCGCCTGGACGGGGAGCGCGGGGATCGGTTGGATGTGCTCCTGACTCCTTTTGAAAGGGTTGAAGCCCCTGTTCCGGTAGTTACTACTCAGCAGCCGTTATGGTATCAATGGGTGATCTTTGGAATTTTTATCAATCTTCTCCTGATTGTGCTGTTGTTTTTGCTTTATCTCTACATGTATGTCCGCAGGGAGAAAAACCAGGCAACAGCACTTCCGGCAGTGCAAGAGCATCGACCGCACATGGAACCCGCTGAGCAGAAGCATGTACCGGCATCATTGCCTCAGACAGAAATTCGGGGAAACGGTGTCATGGCGTCGCCCAAAAGCTATATCATGCAGGTCGTTTTCCATCAGCCCGAAAAAATCGGCCGGCTCTTCTCTTACTGGAATGAAATGGATCCGGAAAACGGGTTGAAAAAAGCGGCGGTCATTATTCAGAGTGTGGATCCGAAAATTATGGGGATGCTGCGTTCATCGATGCCTGAAGAGGTCTTCAGAGACCTTGAAGAACTGGTTTGTTCTCCAAAATTAAGCTCATTTGGCAAACGTGAAGCACTGTTGGAACAGTTTGCAGAACAACTTCGTATCCGGCAGCAATTAAGCGGAAGCAGAGAAAACTTTGCAGTGTTGCCCACATTTGATTTTCTGCACTATATGAATGATGAGCATGTGTATGAACTGCTCATGAATGAAAGCGACCGTGCGAAGGCCCTGACCCTGACCCACCTGCCGGATAAAAGAAAAGTACAATTTCTGCAAAGGCTGGATGTTTCTGAAGCGGCTCACGTACTTTATGCTATTACCCAGGTTCGTTCCATTCCATTTGAAGAGTACGAGCAAGTCGCATCGCGATTATTTGAGGAAAGTTATTATAAAGCCGATAACAGAGATAACGCCAAAGAACAAGATGCGAAACATATTGCATCTATCATTGAAGCACTTCCGGCTTCTGACCAGGAAGCGTATGTTCGCCAATTGGAACATTTTGTACCCGAACTGGCGGATGAAGTTCGTAAACACCTGGTAACGATGGATCGGTTGGCAGAACTAAGCGATGAAACATTGGAAAAAGCAGTCGATAGGTTATCGGATGAAGAACTGGCTGCCGTTCTTGTGGGCACCGAAGAAGCATTGAAAAAAAGATTATTGAAGTTTCGTCCCGGCCGTGAGGAACAAAAAATACGTGCGGAGATAGAAAACATGGTTTTTCTCTCCAGAGAGGAAATTGATCAGGTTCGGTCAAAGTTTTTAAAAATCATACGCAGTATGGCCGGATAAAGTAAGAGTTAAGTCTTAAACAGTATTTAAATGAGTACTATTTTACAGGTATTTTTAAAAAAATATTGCCGTGCGTTTCCACGTACTGGTTTGCTTGTAATACTGTTTATAGTGGTCTTTGCCATGTATTCCTGCTCTCCTTCCAGTCAGCTTCCACTCTCGGTCAGAGAAAGAGGAGAATCCCCGCTGGCAAAAGACACTATAGATATGGTGGAATCAGAGGCCATTGATGAAGAGCGTTTGAGGCAAATGCAGGAAGAAGCAAAGATCAACCGGATGCGCAGGGATCAAATAATCGCTGAAACAGAAGCCGAACACAAAGAGCGAACCAATCAGGCGCTGGCCTATTACAGCAGGGCACAAGAGGCGTTCTTTTCCGGCAATCACCGGCAGGCCCTTCATTTGTTACATTTTGGCCTGCAGGAAACAGAAAGTGCAGATCTTCTGGCACTGAAAGGATCGGTTTACCATATCCTTGGAGAAGATGAAACGGCCGTTAAATATTGGAATCGGGCCGTAGAGAAAGACGAGGAAGTAGTATGCGACATGTACCCGGGGATCAGTGAATGGCATCGTTCTCTCGGGGAATAAAAAATTAATAAACAGGGCACGAGCGGCCTTCATATACAGGTTGGTTCGATGATGAGATTATTTTTAGTACTACTCTTTTTGTTAGGAGTATTCAGCGGATACGCGGCAGGGCAGACTCCGGCTTCTATTCGTGTTCATTACGAAACGAGTGAATCGAGCACGTCTACC
>JASCXY010000289.1 GCA_030012235.1 Balneolaceae bacterium ANBcel3
ATATCCACTTCTTCGCCCGTTCTTCCCCCGATAGGGAACAGGTCTTCCTCAAGGCCGGATAGAAAAACCACCGGAAACTCCAGGCCTTTTGATCCATGCACGGTCATTAGTGTTACCGAAGGCTTTCCTGTATCATGTGCATCCAAATCTGTTACAAGACTGATTTCCTGGAGAAAGGTGCTAAGTGTGGGGGTCGCAGAACTTTTTTCAAAATAGGAGATCGCGTTGACCAACTCCATGACATTTTGTCTTCTCATGAGCGAGTCATGAGAATGCTCTTCAATAAACTGACGTACATATCCGGTCTTATCAAGGAGGAGCCGAGTAGTCTCACTGATTCCGATTTCTCCCAGTTTTTGTTGAGCTTCGGATATGATTTCAACAAAATCCTTAACTCTGGCTGCTGCCGGCTTATAAATCGAAAAGTCTTCGATGACTTTGAGTATATCCCAAACCGCTTTGTTCTCATTTCTTGCTATGGAAACAATATCAGACAGGGATTTTTCCCCGATCCCACGGCTGGGTTCATTAATGATCCTCAAAAGAGATTCGTCATCGTTCGGGTTCACCAAAAGCTTGAGGTAAGCGGTGACATCTTTAATCTCTTTTCTTTGATAAAAAGATATCCCTCCAACCAGCTGATAAGGAAGTCCTCGTCTTCGAAAAGCATCTTCCAGAACCCTGCTTTGATAATTGGTTCGGTATAAAACAGCAAAATCATTAAAAGAAAGATGATTTCTTTGCTTGTGTTCCTGGATCATCCTTGCGATTCTGTTTGCTTCATCCCGTTCGTCATAGTTCTCGATCAACGTTACAGGGTCACCCTGACTGTTATGAGTCCACAGTTCTTTTTCCAGGCGGGCTCTATTGTTTTTTATGACAGAATCAGCGCATTGCAGAATAGATTTCGTGGAACGGTAATTTTGTTCAAGCGGGATGTGAACAGCATCCGGGTAATCTTTTTTAAAATTCAGGATATTTGATATATCGGCACCACGAAACGAATAAATGCTTTGCGCATCATCCCCAACGACACAAATGTTTTTATGTCCCTTTGCAAGCAATTTCGCGGCTTTATATTGCGCATGATTGGTATCCTGATATTCATCTATGAGGATATAGCGGAAATGCTGCTGATACTTTTCCAGTACGTCCGGATGATGCTCAAAAAGCTCTATAATTTTTATGAGTAGATCGTCAAAATCCATAGCGTTGCTATGCTTTAGGCGAGCAACGTATCGTTCATACACCTGAGCAGCAATCTCATCAAGAGAGCTGCCAGAGAAGTCCTGTTTAAATTCTTCGGGAGATATAACCTGGTTTTTTGCATTGCTTATGATAAAGCGGATTGTATGAGGTTTGACTTCTTTTGGATTATGTCCCAGCTCTTTGATAATAAGCTTGATCACCCGGTCGCTGTCTACCGTATCGTATATTGAGAAATCCGGTGTATAGCCCAATTTATCCGCTTCATATCGGAGAATTCGGGAAAAAATGGAGTGAAAAGTCCCCATCCAGAGCTTTTTGGCAGAGTCACCGATCAGTTCAGAAATCCTCTCCTGCATTTCCCGTGCAGCTTTATTCGTGAACGTCAGGGCAAGAATCTGGTAAGGTTTGGCTTTCTTTTGATAAAGCAGATTGGCAATTCGGTAGGTCAACACCCTGGTTTTGCCGCTTCCGGCTCCGGCTATAATAAGCAAAGCTCCATCGGTGTGTAGTACAGCTTCTTTCTGCTTATCGTTTACCTGTGTCAGAAATGGAGGTATCGGATCAGGTTTGTCGGGAGTTGAACTTTTTAGAATAAATTCGGGCATAATCTGCCGTTCTTCTGTATAGCAATTCTGAAGTTAAATGGATACCCCTAAAAAAAAGAAAAAGTATCTTAGACGAGGTCTTTTAAGATAGCCTGCATTTTTTCAAGGTTCACCGTGGTATCTCTTTTTTTCTTTTGCTCTTTCTCTACCACTTCAGCAGGAGCATTTTCAACAAACTTTGAATTAGCAAGTTTCTTTTCAACTCCATTTAAAAAAGAGGTTAAGCGTTCAATCTCTTTCTCAATTCGTATTTTCTCCTTTTCGAAGTCAATCAGCCCGGAAAGGGGAACGAACAATTGATGGCCGTTTACCACTGCAGAGGCCGATGCTTTAGGCCTTTTGGCATGAGAGTCAACGGTAAAGGAATCTATTTTTAAAAGCTTGCTGAAGATAGAGGAATGTTGTTTGAATGCATCTTCTAACGGCTGTTCTGCCGGTTTTATGATGACCGGGATTTGAGTTGCATCCGGCACGTTCATTTCCGCTCTGATATTTCGGATAGAAGAAATCATTTGCTGGATCGTTCCGAACAGGGATTCTTCTTCTGAAAAATCAAGAGAAGGGATGGCTTTTGGCCATTCAGACACAATAAGGGCCTGATTATCTTTGCGATCCCGGATTCTTTGCCATACTTCTTCGGTAATGAAGGGCATAAAAGGGTGGAGGAGTTTCAGAAGATGCTCATAAAGTACATGAGCACGTTCAGATACTTCCGGTGACATTTCTTTA
>JASCXY010000029.1 GCA_030012235.1 Balneolaceae bacterium ANBcel3
GCTTCCTCAATCTGATAGGGATCCACTATAAAATCTTTTCTCAAAACAGGTATAGTGCTGTTTTTCGAAACATGCTCCATGTACGACAGATTTCCCTGAAAGAAGGGTTCGTCGGTTAATACCGAGATGGCAGACGCGCCGTTTGCCTTATAGCCCGACGCTATGCTTACCGGGTCAAAAGAATCCCGGATCACTCCTTTTGAAGGAGAAGCTTTTTTTATTTCTGCGATAATTGAGACACGATCATTTTTATTAAGAGCCTGATACAGGGAGTTTCGTTTTTTATCATACCCTGAGAAGGAAGTAAAATCGGTGATGGCAACGGCCTTTTTTCGATCATTTACATCCTTTTTTGTCTGTCGGACAATATTCTGAAGAATATCCATTTTATAATTATTAATGACGGCTTTGTGCTTTTAAATCTTTTGTGCATTCAGAAAAGCGATTCAGGGCCTGAAGTGCTTCTTCGCTTTCCAGGCTTTCTTCGGCCTGAAGCAGTGCCTCATGTATATCGTAACAGAGGCCGGACGCGTGAATCGCAAATGCTGCATTCAGCAAAACAATTTCTTTTTGAGCCTGTGTCGAATTATTTTCGAGAACAGATCGGATAATAACGGCGTTTTCTTCTGAATTGCCTCCGGCAAGATCCGGTTTCGAAGATCTTGCAAATCCGAATATTTCGGCATCTACGGTAGATTCGACTTCTTTTTTGCTTCCATTTAACTGATATACCCGGGTTAAAGAGCTGGTAGACAATTCATCAAGTCCGTCATCGGCATGCAGGGTATAAACAAACTCACTTCCGAGCCGATGCAAAATCTGAATTATGGTTTTTGCTGTACTTCGGTTGAAAGCACCCACGACCTGCCTCTTAACATTGGCAGGGTTCAGCATGGGACCCATGATATTAAAAAAGGTTCGCATCGCAAGTTCTTTCCGAACAGGCATTACATGGGCCATTGCCGGATGAAAGCGGGGAGCAAACATAAATGCCATACCAGTCTCCTTGAACGTTGTTTCAACATCCTCTTTCATAAGATCCGGTTCCGCACCAAGCTGGATGAGAACATCATAGCTTCCGCTTTTGCTGGAAACCCCAGCATTCCCATGCTTCAGCACGGGTACACCTGCTCCGGCTACAACAAACATGGCTGCGGTAGAAATGTTGAATGTACCGCTTTTATCACCTCCGGTTCCACACATGTCTACGGCGTTACTAACATTGACGTCAACGTTCACCGCCATTTTTCTCATCGCTTTCACAAATCCGGTTAACTCTTCAATCGTTTCGCCTTTGCAGTTCATACCGAATAAAAAAGCGGCAATTTGAGAAGGGGCAACGGATCCGTGCAAAATTTCATTAAGTGCATACGAAGCCTGGTGCTCGTCCAGGTCAACTCCTTCAGAGATCTGTGTGAGTATGTCTGTAAATGAAGCCATAGTTTATAAATTAAGAACGGATGGTGGTTAACGTTGGTTTCATCCAGTTTTCAATCAACTGCGGACCGCACGTTGTGAGAATACTTTCCGGGTGAAACTGAACGCCTTCAAGAGGATATTCTCTGTGTCTGATTCCCATGACTATCCCGTCTTCGGATCTTGAAGTAATTTCAAAGTGCTCTTTTGGGATACTTCCCTCTTCAATGACCAGAGAGTGGTAACGTGTTGCTGTAAAGCCTGATGGAATTCCATCGTATATTCCCGTTCCGTCGTGGATAATATCGGAGGTCTTCCCATGCATCAAAGACGGAGCAGAGATGATTTTGGCTCCAAACACTTGTCCGATGGCCTGATGTCCAAGACAGACCCCAAGAACAGGAATCTCTTTATGCACCGCTTGAATCAGTTCCTGGGTGATTCCAGCCTGTTCTGGCCTTCCCGGACCTGGTGAAATCAGAATTTTTTCCGGTTTCTTTTGAAGTACCTCTTCCACTGTGATTTTGTCATTTCTGTGAACTTCGTAGGCGGAAGCATGTCTGGCAATCAAATGCACCAGATTGTAAGTAAAGGAGTCGTAATTATCAATGATGAGAATCATAAAAGGCTCACAGGTAAATCGTTATGGGGTTTCTTGAATCGTATAGTGATGCACCATACCGGTTACTTCACGAATGGGTTCCATTACGGCTTCCGCACGTTCACGTGCTTTTCGCCCCCCCTCTTTCAGCATATCAATAACCGTATCAGGATTTTTAGAGAGTTCCGCGCGGCGTTCAACTGCTTCACCAAAATACTCCTTGATCTGTTCAAGAAGCTCTTTTTTTGCATGCCCGTATCCATATCCACCAGAGGTGTACATACTCCTGATCTCTTGCTGCTTCTTTTCATCCGAAAAGAGACGAATGAGAGCAAATACGTTGCATTGGTCCGGATTTTTCGGCTCTTCCAGCGGTGTTGAATCTGTCTGAATCGCCATCACCTTCTTTTTAAGCGTTTTTCCGGTCTCAAAAATCTGAATGGTATTGTCGTAGGATTTACTCATCTTTCTGCCATCAATACCGGGTACTGTTGCAACGGATTCGACGATAAAAGGTTCGGGAATTGTCAAATATTCACCATCGTATATTCTGTTAAAACGGGCCGCCAGGTCTCGGGAGATTTCAATATTCTGCTTTTGA
This sequence comes from Balneolaceae bacterium ANBcel3, assembly GCA_030012235.1. Lineage (GTDB taxonomy): Bacteria > Bacteroidota > Rhodothermia > Balneolales > Natronogracilivirgulaceae > JASCXY01. The sequence goes on from JASCXY010000029.1 coordinate 2,619, forward strand.
TCGGCCCCGACAGGGACAATGTCGGAGTGATAAATCAGAATATCTGCTGCCTGAAGTACCGGGTAGGTGAATAAGCCTATGTTCGGAGATAACCCCTGGGCGACTTTATCCTTGTAAGAAACACCTTTTTCCATCAGGCTAACAGGTGTAAGTGTACCCAGTATCCAGGTTAGCTCAAGGACCTGCGGAACGTCACTCTGTGCAAAAAAAGTGCATTTATCCGGATCCATTCCAAGTGCGAGATAATCAAGGGCGACATCCAGGGTATATTCCCGAAGCTGCTTTCCATTCTGGAGCGAAGTCAGGGAATGATAGTTTGCAATGAAATAAAAAGCATTGCCTTTGTGTTGAAAGTCAAGGTGCTGCCGAATGGCACCAAAGTAATTGCCGAGATGAAGCCTTCCCGAAGGCTGTATCCCTGAAAGAATGGTTTTTTGAGGTTTACTCATTATTTAATTGTTTTTTTTATCCACCGTTAATCAAAGTTGAGCGCAATATCCAATGCTTCAACCAGCGCTTTTGCCTTATTCACCGTTTCGTCATACTCTTTGTCAGGGTCACTGTCCGCGACGATACCAGCACCGGCCTGTATAAAGATTTCATTTCCTTTTACTACCATGGTTCGAATGGCGATACAAGTATCCATATTACCGGATAAGTCAAAGTAACCGACTGCTCCGGCATAGGGTCCTCTTTTATTACTCTCCAGTTCATCAATGATTTCCATGGCCCGGACTTTAGGGGCTCCAGAAACCGTGCCGGCCGGAAAACAGTGCATCAATGCATCAACAGAAGAGTTGTTATCCATCAGAGTCCCCGAAACATCGGAAACAATATGCATCACATGAGAGTAACGTTCAATAACACGATCCCGGCTTACCCGAACCGTACCCTGTTTACAGACCCTTGACAAGTCATTTCTGCCGAGGTCAACTAGCATAATATGCTCTGCGAGTTCTTTTGGATCCTTTTTTAAATCTTGCTCCAGAGCAAGGTCTTCTTCGGTAGTTTTCCCGCGCGGACGGGTTCCGGCTATGGGCAGAACCCGTATGTTATTATTCTGAGCCTGAACGAGAACCTCCGGAGAAGATCCCACAAGAGCAAAGGTATCGAAATCCAGATAAAAGAGATATGGAGAAGGGTTGACCATCCGCAAAGCCCGGTAGAGCATAAACCGGTCTCCTTCAAAAGTACTTCTAAACCGCTGTGAAAGGACAACCTGAAAGATGTCTCCGCTTAAAATGTATTTCTTGGCTTTCTCTACACGTTCCTTGAATGTTTCGCGAGAAACGTTGCTAGTCAATGCAACCGTGGTTTTTTTGAAGTCCGAACTTTCAGAGAGGGTTCGGTTAAAGACCTCCTGCATGGAGTCAAGTCTGTCTTGAGCCTCCTGATATACTTTTTCGTTGTCATCTACCTGTTCGGTAAACACGGTTTTGATCAGGATGACCCGGTGTTTCACATGGTCAAATGCATAAATTTCATCATAAAACGCCCAAACCGCTTCGGGCAATTTCAAGTCATCAGGAGGTGTATCCGGCAGTTCTTCCATCTGGCGGATTGTGTCGTATGAAGAAAAACCAACGGCTCCACCGGTTAGCCTGGGCAGATCATCCAGCTCCGGTTCTTTATAAGACATACACAACTCTTTAAGAGCCTTGAAGTAATCTTTACCCATAGGCCTGGATGTTTTCTTTTCCGGATGGCCTTCGTATGCAGAAAGTGTGGTTTCTCCCTCTTGAAAGGACAAAACCTGATACGGATTCCTTCCCAGGAAAGAGTACCTGGCCAGATGCTCCCCTCCTTCAACGGATTCAAGAAGAAAAGGATAATAGGCATCCTTGCGCATCTTAAGAAAAAGAGAAACCGGAGTAACGGTATCTGCCATTAAGGTACGGTACACGGGAATGGCCGTATATTTTTCAGATAAGGATAAAAACGTCTTTTTATTCATGGATCAACTTTTATTACAAAAAAAAACCCGCTTCCAGAGTTACTGAAAGCGGGTCGAAAAAACTTCAATGGCTACGGTACACATACCGGCACTACTCCGCTTTCAGCAGATTGTGCCACCACCAGTTGTTGATATGTGTATTTCCATTAATCACGCAACGAATTTAAGCATTGATGCAGGTGTATGCAAACATTTTTTTAAACACTAAAAAAAATGAGTCGTCGTTATGTTTTTTAATGCACTCTATAATGAGGGAATATGCGCCGTTTTTTTAAACGATCATTGCAGATATGAATGGCAAAAAGTAATATCTTGGAAATTCACTTTTTCTTATTAACCGGCTTTACATTTTGAATCGAATTTATCAAATCGGCGGCCTCATTATTTTGTTACTCTCCTTGAGCCTTACCACCGCTTGTGAGGACTCCGGCCAGCCCATATCGATAACAGACAGACATCCTGAATTTATAGACGTTTCGGTTTCACCCTCTGTCATTGAGTTGACCGTTGAGGATGTAGGAGAAAACAAGCAAATACTCATAGCACTAAGCGTCATAGTTGATGATATTCAGGAAGATGTCCTTGTGGCGTCCCTCCTTTCGGCATCAGACCGGCGGATTATGCAAACGGATACACTAAAAAAGACACCGGACGAACATATGTATCACAAATATTCCGGTGAATTTTTAGTGGAAGGAAGATATCAGGATTTTGAATCTATGGATATTTTCGTGCATTCACTTTCGAATGAAAAGCCGGGTAAAAACCACGCTCAGGCCAGTGTTCGTGTATACCGCGAACCTACAGGCTATCCAGTGATAGATACCATTACCTATAACAAGGAGATCCGGATTCCAGCCGATTCTGAAAGAGCCTTTTTTATTACTGCAAAGGTATATAATTCTCTGTTGGATGATTTTATAGCCAGTGTTCATCTGGACTTATTTCAGGACGATGGTACTGAAATTGCCCAATATCGTATGTCTGATGTTGATCCCTTCTATGGAAACGTGTCCGGAGACAGCATCTATGTTCAAGGCTTTACGGTAAATCCAACAAACCAGCCGAGTGACTACCGGTTTAAAATTTATGCTGTAGATAGGGCCGGGACTCATAGCGATACCCTGACCCACCGTTTTTCCTTCGTAAATTAACCTGTCATTTGTTTCTGCAAGCACCCTTAAACCCATCCTAAGAAGTAATTCCGCCGCTGTTATGTCTTTGTATCGAACCTTGTTAATATGGATATGTTTTACGGTCTGTTTATTACCGGACCATTTGAGGGCACAAATCCTTACAGAGCCGGTACCCTCCCCCTATTATTCCATCTTCCAAAATAGCATCTCAAATATGGGAGCTTTCGGCGATACCTTGTGGATTGGCCCTATGATGAATTATAGAGTGGGCGATGATCCTAAATGGTATGTTCCGGAAAATGCAGATTCGGTGGTGACTGGCAGAGGACGACTTTATTCTATTGCTCTTGCTCCTGATACCATTGTGGCAGGTCTGGGCTACAGCGATGTACGGGCCGGAGAGTCGGTGGCTACTCAAATGGGGATTTATATTTCGACCGATGGTGGAAACAGCTGGTCCTTAAGTGATACCTCCCGAACACTGGATCATCCGTCAGATACCACTATTTTTTATGGGGATCAGCATCTGGGTACCATTCCGGTGATCGTTCCTCAACAGTCGCCTCCATATAAAGTGGACTTCAGGGGTGATGTCATTTTTTTTGCCGGTTGGGCATCCGGTATACGAAGAAGTACCGATTTTGGAGCGTCCTGGGAACGGATTGTCTTACCTCCTTTGGGAATGTCCGAACTCCTTCCGGAGAATAACAATCAATTTTTTATTGATCCCAGAGGCGATGGACAAACGAATCAGCACCTGAATTACATGGGGTTCTCTGTGATGATAGCCAGCGACGGAACGGTCTATGCCGGTACAGCAGGCGGTCTCAATATTTCTGATAATGCCCTGTATGAAGAAGCCGATCAAATTCGGTGGAGAAATATTAACTCTATTTCTTCTCAACAAGGGTTGCTCGGTAACTGGGTGACCTCCATAAGAGAAAATCCATTTGACAATGCGATTTGGACAACAAACTGGATCTCGGTGAGCGAATATGATCAGGAAGGGCTGGCCGTAACCAGAGATAGAGGTGCTACCTTCGAGCATCATCTGAAAGGCGAGCGAATTTATGAGATTACCTTTGATGGAGAAGCCATATTTGCGGCCGGATTGAATGGCGTTTTTATAAGCGACAATAACGGCAGAAGCTGGCGTCATATCAGACAAATTCAGAGTAATAATACGTTTATGCGCCCAAATACAGAATACTACTCTGCAGCCAAAGCAGGAAACCGTGTCTGGATTGCAAGTTCTGATGGCCTTGCCTCAACGACAGATCATGGCAGGACATGGAAAATTACCCGAGTCGACTTTCCTCTGGATGGGAAAAACCAGCATACAGAAGAAGGTCCTGAAGTGGATGCCTTTGCCTATCCAAATCCATTTTCTCCCAGGGTTCACAGTCTGGTACGTATAAAGTTTGAAGTATCCTCTGCTTCAGATGTTACCATTCGGCTATTTGATTTTAGTATGAACTTTATCAGGCAGCTGGATCAGGTACAGGCACTGGAACCTGGCGTATATGAGGCGGTATGGGACGGAACCGACCAACAAGGCAGGAAACTGGCTAATGGTACCGTTTTTTATGAAATTGTGGCCGGTGGAAAACAAACGGTTGGAAAAATATTGCTACTGGAATAGGATGAAAGCCAAATGAAGTATCATAGTATAAAATCGAAACAGATGTTTACGAAATCGCCCACCGGAACCATTGCCTTTTGTTTACTGGTTATCAGCCTGTTTCTTACGCCGGAGCTTCTTATGGCTCAAAGCGGTGGGAATGCAGCGTCATTTACCCGAATGGGATTTGGATCACGTGGCATGGGAATGGGAAATGCTATGGGTACCGTAACGTCTGAGGGTATTTACGCACATTATAATCCGGCTTTGGCGGCTTGGATAAGCGGTAACCAACTGGATATTGGTTCTTCCCTTATGTCCTTTGACAGGAGTTTACACACGGTAAATGCTACTTTTGCGTTGCCACCCAGTGCCGGGTTGAACGTAGGTCTGTTGAATGCAAATGTAAGCCAGATTGACGGCAGGTCTCCGAGTGGTTACCATACAGAAATGTTGTCAACACATGAATATCAATTATTTGCGGCTTTTGGAATTGCGTTTACGGAGCGTGTGCGATTTGGAGCTGCAGTCAAACTGCATCTTGCCAATCATCATTCTGATATCAGTAACAGTACCGGGGCCGGTTTTGATCTTGGAATGATTCTACAACCAACGGATCACTGGAGAGTGGGCATTGCTGTTCAGGATTTGCTTTCAAAATATTCATGGAATACGACAGATCTTTATGGTTCACGTGGCGGAACCTCCCGTTCCGATGAAATTCCGGTACGTTTTCGCTTTAGCTCCAGTTACTATTTTGAAGGAGTAGGGCTTTTGCTTTCTTCTGAGTACGAAGTACAAAAACAGGAAATGATCGTTCTCACAGAAGAAGTATCAGAATCCACTATGCCCCCTTCCACCATCATGGTTTCTCAGAATAAAACTTCATACGGACACCTTTTTCGAATGGGTGCTGCCTGGTATCCCCATGAGCGAATCACTTTTCGGGCCGGTTGGGAAGTGTTAGATTTAGATTATATTGAAGAAACACATAAGCTAAGTTTTGGAACCTCTGTCCATTTGCCTTACGATGCACTAAGGCCTTCGGTTGATTATGCTTATGTACGAGAACCTATGGGGATTGCGGGAATTCACAGCATATCACTGCGGTTACACTTTTGATAATTATTTAAGACGTTTATAGAATTCAACATGGAAAAAAGAATCGGGATTATCCTTTTACTGTTAACCGGGTTTTGTGGAATAGCGCGGGCTGATAGCGACAAGTCCACAGGAATGCATTTTTTGTTGACAGGTCCATCGGCTCATAATATGGGTTTGTCCGACGGACATACAGCCTCTCTTTCAGGAGCTTCAGCCATTTTTCTCAATCCCGCCCTTCTATCCATGGAAGCTTCAAGCAGTGCGGTAGTTTCGTATATGATCTGGCCTGCCACAGATACACAGAACAGTTTTGCTGCTGTAAATTTTAAGCGGGACCGCGATGCCTTTGGACTGGCAATTTTGTCATCGCTGATTGATGATATTCCTCTCAGAAGCGGTGTTTCTCAGCAGCCGGATGGATACTTTGCCGTTCGGTATTTATCTCTGGCAGCTTCTTATTCCAGACGCTTCGGCCCCCTGTCGCTTGGTGCTTCCGGGATGTATCTCTTTGAGCAGTTTTATCATGAGGATGCTTCGGGATACGCTTTAAACGCCGGTCTGGCTCTTGAACTGATGGAAAAAAGAGTACGATTGGGTACCGCTCTCAAGAATCTCGGATCTATGCAGGAATTGTCGGAAACGGCTACTCAACTTCCTACAATGATAAGTATTGGGGCTGATGTTAAACTATTTCAGGTATCCACTTCTGCTCTTGAAGAAGAAATCCCATTTCTGTTTAGTTTGATTGCTGATTACAATATTCCGGTCAATGAGCTCAATATCAGTACAGATGAGCTAAAAACACAGGACGACGGGTATTTTAATGTCGGTTTTGAGATAGGTGTGTCAGATATGATTGACCTGAGAGCGGCTTATCGTACAGGTGATACACAGAGAAAGTATAGTTTTGGAGCAGGACTTCATATCAGCGACTTCTATGTGAATTATGCCTATATGCCCTATGATACCGGTTTTGGTGTTGCTCACGCGATAAGTCTTCAATACGCCTTTTAAGACAAGTCAGAGGCTGTTCATCCGAAATAAACCATCTTCTGAACACAGTGAGTGAAACTGAGGAGTATAAATCGATGATGTATGGCAAACCAACTGTTTTTAAGAAGGTATTAAACAAGCTCTTCGTGTAACTCTTTCCAGAAGCGCACCATGGCGGTAACAATTCCTTTCAGAATAAAAACTGTGAAGACCAGGATTAATCCATACTCCTGAAGGGTAACTACGGAAATAAAGTAAAAGAGGAAAAGATATACTTTCCCTTTCTGTTCTTTCAGTTGCTGCTTTTTGAAGCGGGGTATTTTATCAAAAGGCACGGTGCTGACCATAAGGACAGACAACACTATAAATATGGGAATGAGAACAGAGTTAAATCCGTATTTGAATGATTCAAATAGTTCCGGGCTTTGATGAAAGATGAGAAAAAGAGCCACCAGCATCATGGCATGGGCGGGAATGGGTAACCCTTTGAAGACATCCTGATCTTCAATCTTGGCGTTTATATTAAATCTTGCAAGTCGAATAGCTCCACACAAGGCCGGAAATGCGGCAATGATCAATCCGATGATCATGAGCTCGTGCATTACAAAACTGTAAAATAAAAAGGCCGGAGCCACTCCAAATGAAACGATATCGCTTAAAGAGTCGAGTTCAATGCCGAACTCCGAATCAGCATTGGCCAGACGCGCCATAAACCCGTCCATCATATCAAAAACAGCAGCCATTACAATCAGCCATGCACCAAACTCATACTTTCCATCAGAAACCAGGATGATGGACACAAATCCGCAAAAAAGATTCATTAAGGTGAAAAAACTGGGGACAACCGTTCGAGGTATAGGCCGACGAAACTTTCGTCTGAGCTGATCTCTTCTAATCTGTTTTCTTTGCAGCCTGCTTTCAGAGCTCATTTCCGGATAATTAGGATATTTTGGCTAATATGGTTTCTCCCCCGACAAGTATATCCCCTTCTTTAACTTCAATCTCCATATCTAATGGCAGAAGAACATCCATTCTGGAGCCAAACTTCATGATACCAAATCGGTCACCGGCCACTACCTGATCACCTTCTTTGGTGTGAAAAACAATTCTTCGGGCAACGTAGCCTGTAATTTGCCGGTAAAAAACACGGAGACCGGTCGAATGTTTAACTCCAAACTCGGCTCTTTCATTGAGCTCAGAAGCTTTTGGATGCCATGCCAGGAGGTATTCACCCGGCATATAGGCGACATGTTCAACCATCCCGGTGACGGGGTAACGGTTTACGTGGACATCGGTAATGGACAAAAAGATGGATATCTGCCGGGCACTATCGTTTAAATACGTCTCTTCCCGAACTGTATCGACGGATAGCACTTTCCCGTCTGCCGGTGAAATAATATAGGCCCCCTGAGGCACATTACGCTCCGGATCTCTGAAAAAAAAGAGCGTGAAACCGGATATTGCCAGTGCCAGAAGGTATAGTATGATTGAAAGAATCGGTGTTGCCAGAAGCCATCCCGTCAATACAAGTAGCAATGAAATAAAAAGAACAGCGAGTACGACGGGCATCCCGTCTTTTGCAATTTTCATAATTAATTGGCTACATGCCTGAGAATATCGTTAAAAGTAACAAAAATCATTAGTCCGACGAGGAATACCAGTCCAATTTGCTGCATGGCCATGCGTACTCTTATAGATGGTTCTCTTCCGGTGACTGCTTCATAAACAAGAAACATTAAGTGTCCGCCATCCAGCATCGGTATGGGAAGAATGTTCATTAGAGCTAGTGTTATACTCAAGAATGCCGTAAAGTTCCAAAAACCCAGTGCGCCGCCACGTTCTGTTACTTCTGCTGTAACCGATGCAATAGCTACCGGCCCGCCAAGGTTTTCACGGATAGAAATAGCTCCGGAAAAAAGCTGCCGAAATCCGTTAATAATACCACCGAGCGTATCGTGAGCCTGACGAACACCTTGCAATAAAGAACCAAAAAGGCCATAGTGAATGGTTTCGTAACCAAAAAACTCCTGGGCATCTGTGATCATAACTCCGATAATTCGGTTATTCGGATCCGGAGAAACCATGAGATCCAGGGTTTGTCCGTCACGATTGATGGTGAAAAGCATATTTTCGCTTCCCGCCTGAATTTTATTGACCATTTGAATCCAGTAACCTACAGTATCCCCATCGATGGCAATTATTTCATCACCGGGTAACATCCCTGCTGCTTCAGCCGGACTGCCGGAAGCGACATCTCCAATTTTGCTTGGTATAGCATTCTGGATTTCCAGGAATTCAGGGTTCCTGGCGAGGTAATCGAGAAAATCTGACGGGGGTTCAATCGTGATAACTTCATCTCCCCTGGCAACCGTGAACCGCAGAGACTGGCTGGTAATATCACTCATGGAAAAAAACTGACCGCGTTGAATAAAGTCAATTTCTTTATCATTTACGGCTATTAGCCGGTCGCCTGTTTGAAATCCAATGTCGGCAGCGGTAGAGCTATCCGGTATGTAGAGACCATGGATGTTTTCAGCTGGAATGCGGTTGATCCCCTGTTTGTAAATGATCGTTGTAAAAATGGCATACGCCAGGAACATGTTAAAGATTACGCCGGCCGATATCACGATCATCCTTTGCCAAACAGGCTTGCTCCTGAACTCATACTCTTTTGGCTCAGATCCTTCAAAACTGTCATCCAGGCTTTCATCTACCATCCCGGAAATTTTCACATATCCACCAAGAGGCAGGGCTGATATGCAGTAGTCGGTGTCCCCTTTTTTTATACCTAACAAACGAGGCGGAAATCCAATGGAAAAACGTTCAACACGCATACCAAAAAGTTTGGCCGCCAGAAAGTGCCCCAGTTCATGAACAAGAACCAAAATAAAGATTGCAGCTATAAAAATGAGAGCTGTTTGTAGAATGCTAAAAATAAATTCCATGTAAAAAAGAATACAAATTAATAATCATAAATGACGGGCATAAACCCTTGCTTCCTGGTCTACAGCCTCCAGTGACTCTATAGATAACGAGTCCGTGCTGGAAATATGAGCCATGCAATCAGCTACAATGTCCGAAATTCTAATATAAGGAATTTCTTCCTTCAGAAATCGTTCAACAGCCACTTCATTCGCAGCATTCATGATGGTTGGGCCATAAACACTGGAGTCCAGTGCTTCAATCGCAAGCTTAAAACAAGGAAACCGTTCATAGTCAACGGGTTCAAAAGACAGATCCAAAGGAACAGACCAGTCAATTTCTTTTGAACACAAGGGCCATCGGTCCGGATAGGACAAGGCATACTGAATCGGAAGGCGCATATCCGGAAGGCCCATTTGTGATTTAATGGAGCCATCCGTAAAAACAACCATCGAGTGAATGATACTTTGAGGGTGAACGACTGTTTCTATGGAAGCAACTGGTAACTGAAACAGCCAATGTGCTTCTATCACTTCCAGCCCTTTATTCATCATCGTGGCGGAATCAATGGTAATTTTTGACCCCATATTCCAATTGGGATGATTCAGAGCCTCTTTTACGGTTACCTTATCCAGTTTGTCCAAAGGCCAGGTTCTGAAGGGACCCCCGCTGGCAGTAATAATCAGTTTCTTTATACTTTTGGCAGGTTCGCCCGCAAGACACTGAAGAATGGCACTATGCTCAGAATCTATGGGAATAAGATTATCAAATTCCTCATTTATATAAGGTTCAAGAAGCGCACCACCTACAACAAGAGACTCTTTGTTAGCCAATGCCACCTTTTTACCATGAGACAGAGCGGCTAAGGTAGGCCTGAACCCGGAAAAACCGACCAGGCTGTTTACTACGGTATCGGCATCACTCTGAGCGATGAATTCTTCAAAATCGGAGGTGTTGCCGGATAGAATCTTAGTATGGCTATGAGATATCTGACTTTTTAAAGTATCTAAAAGCCCGGGTTCACCAATATAGGCGATATCTGGTTTGAATTCGTTGATTTGCTGTGCAAGTCGCTTCCAGTTGGAATGCGCACTCAATGCGGCAACCTGAAAAGAATCAGTATGTGCCCTGACAATCTCGAGTGTCTGTGTCCCAATGGATCCGGTAGACCCAAGAATTATTAATTTACTATTCTTCAACAGCTTGTTCATTAATACGAAATGCAAACCATCCGGTCAAAAATAACAGAAAAAGTCCGTTCCGCAAAAAATATTCGCGACTTAAGGTTGGAGGCAGATAGCCGCTAACATTCTACCACTTTTATCTCCATCCCTTCGATACGAATGATATTCTTCAGAATCCGAAAAGGTACATTCACTGCTTTTATGGATGTGGTCTGTTTGAAGGCCTTCCTGTAGCATTTGATCCACAATAAATCCTTTTAAATCGATGTGAGGTTTTGGAGCACAACGGTCTATAAACGAATCCGGAAACCTGGAGGCCACTTCTTCACCGGTTTCAAAGGCCTGTTGTGAAATACACGGAGAAAGAGAGGCCTGGATGTTTTGCGGAAGAGCCCCCTCCTTTTTCATAAGCTGTATCCCCTGAGGGACAATCCTTCCAAGAGCACCCCGCCAACCGGCATGAAGAATACCAATGATGCTGGTATGTGGGTCATACAGATATACGGCCGCGCAGTCTGCCACTAATACACCAATAGCTAGTCCGGGATTGCGGGTAATCAAACCGTCCGTTTCAGAATGGTAGCCAGCCTGGTTTGTTTTAACCACGTGAGCAGAGTGCACTTGTACGCCCATTGCCAGATTAATTTCAGGCAAACTCAGATATTTCTGGAGGATAAGCGTATTGTTCTGTAAAACCCGTGTTCTTTCCTGATTCGTTTTCGTATGGTTAAAAGAAGCGAGACTACCTAAGCCGGGTTCTTCTTTTTTTGTAATAAATGCCGTCTTTATTTCCGGAAAATGATGTTGAAAAATCATACGAAAAGGTAGTTATGTTACAGACAGGGAAAAGGATGACTGGCCGCCTGATTCCTGAAGTATATAAAAGTTACTTAGGCTGCTTCATTGCATTTAGTATCAGTTTTCGGGTATGATCTGTATCCATAGGCCTGTTAAACCAAAGCTTAAATGAATGTGCCGCCTGGTGGACAAACATATCAAGCCCGTCTATGATCGAAGCTCCATGCATTTCTGCATCCGACAGGAATTTTGTTTTAACAGGATTATAAATGATATCGTAGCAGATCTTTTCTTTCAACTGTGGCAGCAAGGTATCCGGGAATGGCGAATGACCCGTATTTGGATGCATTCCAACAGGTGTGGTATTTACAATGAGATCTGAGGTCTCTAAAGCATCTTTTAAGCCGTTGTAATCGGTAACATGTATATCTTCATCCGGCTCCATTGCTTGGACAGCTGTGTCCGGAGTTCGGGATACAACTACAATTTTTCTGTAGCCTATGGATAATAAGGCGGAACGAATGGCTTTGGAAGCACCCCCTGAGCCCAGTATTATTGCCTGGTTCTCATTGGGAACAAGAGACTGTAAGGGATGAAGAAAACCAAAAACATCGGTATTGTAACCTTTTATTATGAATTCGTCGTTGTCGTCTTTGGTCCTTACCAGTGTATTAACGGCTCCGATGCGTTTTGCAGATATATCTGCAAAACCTATGTATTTAAGGATGGCCTCTTTCAAAGGAAGGGTGACATTAGCACCGACAAATCCCGGATGTTCCAAAAGGTTTTTCAGGAGTGGATATTCTTCCTGAGAGCAATCAATGGCGTAGTATGTAGCCGCTATTCCATAATGGTCGATGGCGTTTTGATGGATTAACGGAGACAGGCTGTGAGAAACAGGATGTCCCAGTACGGCTAAAAAATCTGTAGAAAGATATTGTGGGCTCTCAAGAAAAGCAGAAAGGGATATCATAAGCTTTTTTGCAAAAAAAAGGGGGCATAAAGCCCCCTTCAAAAAACAGTTGGTATACGTTAAGCCGTTACTTCTTCACTTTTTTCCTCGGCAGAAACTGCGACCTCTTCTTCATCCTTAAAACTGCCATTTTCGGCAAGATTTTTGAATTTTTCGAGATCTTTACCAAGTTGCTCCGGAAGTCCTTCAATGAATTTTGCCATTTCTTCAGACGGTTCACCAAAGAACGTACGGTAATCTAAACTGAAATCAACTCGCGTACGGGTTCCATTGTCAAGAGGTGTAAAACGGATCGTTCCGGTCTGGTTCAAGTTACCATTGATCGTTATCCACGCAAAACGGGTATTGCGAAGGTCGTCAATGATGTTGGTTGTCCATCGGAATTCTTCGCCTCCGATTTCAGTAACATATTCAAAAGTTTGTGAGTTGATTTTGTTCACTTCTTTTAAAGAAGAAACGAATTTTGGAAAATCGGTCGGGGAACTCATCAATTCGTAAACTTTTGCGAGAGGCAGGTCAACTTCGATTCTTTGATGCGCCATAATGTACTTTCTACTTCCTAAAGTTGAATGGTTCGTATGGATTGTGTGGCTGGTATCACCATGATTATTATCATCGTGCAAAACCTGGTGTAAAGGTGTGCACAATAAATCAAAAATAAGCATTTTTCTATAAATCAGCAATTGAAAAATGTTTTTTTGTTCGTACCTTCACCGGAATAGGTAGTAAAAAAGCGTTTTTAGACAGGAGGCTATACCCGTAGCTGAGAATAAAATACACGTTAACCTGTGCCCTTTCTTTCATTCTCCTTAAGAATTTGGATAATTATATCAAAAGTCTGTTGAGCGGTTCCACTGGCATCTATAGAGAAAAAACGTTTCTCGGTTTTACTCAGCATCTCATAGCCTTCTAAAACACGTTCATAAAATGCTTCTCCGGACCTTTCCATACGATCCCCTTCACCCAAATGTTGCCGTCGTTCAGCGGCAACGGCCAACGGAACGTTCAAATAAAACGTGATATCGGGAATCAGTCCGCCTGTGGCAAGCACATTGATATTTCGCAGATGCTCAATGTCCGAAACTTTTCGGCCAAAACCCTGGTAGGCAATCGTAGAATCATAAAAACGATCCAGGAGAACGATCTTTTTTCTTTCAAGTAATGGCCGGATGTTATTGAAAACAAGTTGAGCCCTGGCTGCAGAAAAGAGCAGTAATTCTGTCATCGGATGCACGGATTCTTTTGAATCAAGCAGAAGATTCCGGATTTTTTCTGACAACGGGTTTCCTCCGGGTTCACGAAACAGGTAGACTTCCTTGCCCTGCTCCTTAAAATAGGAAACGAGTAAGGCTATTTGTGTGGATTTACCGCAACCATCAATGCCTTCAAATGTTATCAGCACAATTCTTAAAATCAGTCAAAGGTTAATACAAAGGTTCCAGGTCTTTGGCTGGAAGGATTATTGCTAAAATAATATAAAGAATAAGGCTGAAACCATAGCTCAAAAAAGCAAGAGCAAATAAAGCGCGTACGATGGTCGGGTCTATATGAAAACGCTCTGCCAATCCGCCGCAAACACCAAAGAGAAAACGATTGGTTCTGGATCGATACCATTTTTTCTTGTTTTGATAAGCATAGGGCTCTGCACCGGGCGGGATTTTAAATTCGGTATCTGCATCTTCTGTATCGGTTTGAACAGGTTCTGAAAACTCGAAAGATGACGTTCGGCTTTTGTTTTTGTATGTAATCAACAAAATAATGGCAATGATGGCAACAACAATGGATCCGGCAGATGGAATCAATCTTAAAATGGAGGAAATATCCGGGCCAACCGGCAGAATAAACTGCTGAATCAGATACAGGGCGACAATAGCAAGAAAACCAACACCCATGTATTTGGCGACCCGGGCCATGGAGGACCGTGTTGAAGTATCATGACCGGAATCCCGGTATCGCTCTCCTATGCTGTTAAATTCCTCGTCTGAAATGGGACGGCTGCAGAGATTATTTTTTAAATGATGGTTTTTTACCTTTTGATATGTCATACGAAGAAACTCCTCATGCGTTGATCCATATTCGATAATTTTCTTCCAGGCCTGATCCTGGTATCTAGTGCATACGAAACGTCTCCTGGATTGTTACTTTTCTTTAGAAATATGCCATACTTTTTTTTCTGTAACAATGGTATGCGCCGGTATGTCATGGGCTTCAGGATATATCGTATCCACCAGAGCCGCTTCCGGGACAATGATTACTTTATGCGCAGGACATTGGGATAAAAACCGGTCATAAAACCCTTTTCCGTATCCGATTCGGTGTCCTTGATAATCTGCAGCCAGTGCTGGAATAAAGACCAGTTCTATTTCTTCCGGTTTCACAGTGTTTCCGGGCGGCGGTTCATCTATCCCCCATGAGTTTTTCTTCAGGTGGTCTATATCCGTGGTTACAATATGCTCGAGCGAGTCCGCTCCGCAGATTCTTGGCAATATCAGCTTTTTTTTGTCTTGAAGAATTCTTCTAATCAATGTCTCTGTACCAATCTCCCCTTTTTCAACCGAACCGACGAAACAGTGGATTACAGAAAAGGCATCAAGCAGATGATGGAGGACGACTTGCTGTGTGACAGCTTCACCAAGATGATACAACTGCCCGGAGGTATAAGTTGCTCTTTGTCTGGAAAAAGTCCGTCTGAGTTCTGTTTTATTCATTTTTTCCTGATAATGGTTCTATCAGAAAATGGTTCGTAAACAAGGGGTCCTCTGACTGGACAAAATGTTCGATCCACTCAGAGTAAAAATCGACTCCGTATTTATTCAAATAATACAAAAACGCCACTTTTCTTTCCTGAAGCTGATTCTCTGGATACAATGATTGCCTGACACGCGAAATACGGTTTAGAGCGGTTTCTTCTTTCTTTCTTTGGCCCTGAAGCACTTTTTGCTGTAATTTATCCATGCTTTTTTCGAACTGACGCATCATGGCTCCTGCCTGCTTTTTTAATCCATCGTCATCGAAGCAGCGGGTATCTGCCATTTCATCATTCATTTTGGCAAGATCATTTTTCCAATTGGAAAAACATTCTTCCACCTGTTTGCTGTCATTGTTTCTCAAATATGTTTGCTCCAGGTCTTCTAACCGGGTTAAATAATCGGTTGGATGAAAGGGAAGCCTGTCCATGTTTCTTCGGGTTCCCGGTTCAATAACGGTCGCCGTTAACCGCCCGGTCAGAAATGGCATCTTTTGATCGAAAAAAGAATAAATAGTAGCCATTTGAGCGTGATAGGCTATTTCTGCCGGACCGCCAATGTATGCCACATTAGGAAGGATATAATCCTGTAAAATGGGGCGAAGGAATACGTTCGGAGACAAAAGCCAGGGCTTTTCTTCTGAAATATCCAATAGTTCCTTTTGATCCCATTGAATGCGCCCGTGATCAACACTCCATTGTCCGTTTGATTGGTTTAACTTCAAACGACCCTTCTCCGGGTCGTGATAAAAAAGAAGGCTGTCCGTAACCGTTGCTTGCTGTTTGTAATGCTTTGAGATAACCGCAGTTTGTTCTTCCAGAGAGGCTTTCAATTCGGTTGCTTTTGCGATAGCAGCAGAAAGAACGGGTTTGCAGAAACTTTTTACTTTACGGTGATTGCTTTTTGCAAACAAGATGGGGTAACCGGCAAAAAGCCGGCTCAGCAGAGAAGCAAAGGCTTCATCATAGGTGGTTCCTTTCCGGTAGGAATCGCGAACGATTTTAAGTAATGCAGCGGTAAAATCCGTTTCAGGAAGTGAAGAAAAAAATGCATCCAAAAAAGTGTCAAAAGGCTCTTCCGGAATTTTCAGATTGGAAACAGCGTGGGGAACATTGTCAGAGTTATATTGAAGCGTATGATTTACAAAAGCTTCTCCATGAACATATCCAACCGAAGAAATTTCTTCGATGTCGTGATCTTCATCCGCCAGCCAAAACACGGGAAGAACATTCCTTGAGGTATCTTTGGACAGTCTTTCAGAGAGTACAATCGTCGAAATGAGCTTGTAAAGGGTAAGTCCGGTTCCGCCTAACAACGTGGTTTGTTGCCCGGTTGTGAGCGTAACGGTATCGGGATCCAGAAGCAGGTTACAGCGTTCTTTAAGAGAAGTTTCAGGAAGGAATGGCCGGTTTATATCTTTAAGAATAGAAGCCATATCGGCACGGTCGTGCGGATAGTGATACTTTTCAACCTTTTTACATAACTCCTTATATGTATGCCTGTGTTGAAAATAGCTGGCTGCTTTCCCATCTGAACGTATGTAATCAAGAAAAAAAGCCGGATATGGAAATGTGTGAAGCGGTTCTTTCCGTGTTTTCAAAATTATTCGTCTTTAAGGCGGTTCAGCTCATCTCTGATAACGGCCGCTTTTTCATAGTCTTCATCAGCAATGGCTGAGTCAAGGCTTTTCTCCAACATTTTGATACGGGTTTCTTTATTATCCGCCGGTGAGGCTGCCGCTTTGCTTGCAGGCGGTTTTTCAGGCTCTGGAAAAGAGGCCTGTTCTCCTTCTTCCTGGGATACCTCAGAAGCAATTCCTGCCT
This sequence comes from Balneolaceae bacterium ANBcel3, assembly GCA_030012235.1. GTDB lineage: Bacteria > Bacteroidota > Rhodothermia > Balneolales > Natronogracilivirgulaceae > JASCXY01. Next base: position 19,874 of record JASCXY010000029.1, read on the forward strand.
CTTCAATAATATGTTCGGAAACATAAATGGGAGCATTGAAACGAATAGCCAGGGCAATGGCATCACTGGGCCGTGAGTCCTGCTTTATCGTATCTCCGTTATTTTCATATACAATCTGTGCGTAAAACGTACCTTCTTTGAGGTCGTTTATAAAAATCTCTCTGACCGCTGTCCGAAAACTTTGGATAATATTACGCATCAGGTCGTGGGTCATGGGGCGGGGTGGTGTGATATTTTCGAGCTCAAGGGCAATAGCCTGAGCTTCAAAGGTGCCAATTATAATAGGCAACCTTCTTTTACCCTCGGTTTCATTAAGTATGAGAGCATAGGCGCCACCACTGCTCGGGCTGGTTGAAAGCCCGAGGATTTCCATCTGAATTTTATCCAAAACTACTGAAGATCGGTTTGTTTAAAAAAAATATCCGGGCTGAACAAAAGCAACAGGATATATGTTACATCATACAATACAATGTAACCATTTTTTATTACCTGATAAACCACAATTGAGTGTCTTTGGTTTCTTTTAAGTAAAGATAATTCTCATTATCAGCAGATATTTTCAGAATACGATGATTCAAAACATGAGGAAGTTCTGTGACTGATGGAATGAGAATAAAATGTAGGATGCCTCTAATTCTACCGGTAATTGCTGATAGGGGTTTATCCGGCATAAATTTGTGTCAAATTGTACTGATTTGATTGACATTAGTGCATAACGGAAGTAATTTTAGTGCCGAATTAAGGCCCTTCATCATTTCTTAAAAATGCTTGAACAATACATACCTATTTTTATTTTAATTGCACTGGCTGTACTCATTGCCGTTGCGTTTATTATCCTGTCCTATTTATTAGGGCCAGCCAGGCCGAACAAGCCAAAACTTGGACCGTATGAAAGTGGAATGGATCCCATTGGCCAGGCCAAAGAGCGATATTCGGTAGGTTTTTACATCATTGCGATGGAGTTTATCGTATTTGATCTTGAAGTGGTATTTATTTATCCCTGGGCCGTACGGTATCAGGAGTTTGGCCCCGGAACGTTATGGGCCATGGTTCTATTTATAACTATCCTGCTTCTTGGCCTTGTGTACACCCTTAAAAAAGGCTCTTTTAAATGGGATATGCTTCCCGGATCACCTGCTAAGTAATTAACGTCCAACCTGTACCTTATGAGTTTTGACCAAGCAATGGGTGATGGATTTCTCACCACAAAACTTGATGCCCTGATCAAATGGGGCCGATATAATTCAGTCTGGCCCATGCCTATGGGACTGGCCTGTTGTGCCATTGAAATGATGGCATTTGCCGGCCCAAAATACGATGCCGCCCGTTTTGGATCTGAAGTATTTCGCTTTTCTCCAAGACAAAGTGATGTAATGATTGTTTCCGGCTGGGTTACGTATAAAATGTCGCACGCCATTCGCAGAATCTGGGACCAAATGCCTGATCCAAAATGGTGTATTGCAATGGGTGCCTGTGCTTCTACCGGCGGTATGCATCGTTGTTACGGTGTGGTTCAGGGAGTGGATAATTTTCTTCCCGTAGATGCTTATATCTCTGGCTGTCCTCCTCGCCCTGAATCTGTCATTAATGCACTCATTAAGATTCAGGACAAGATTAAAGCGGAACAATCACTGTCTCTTGACCATTGATTCGAATATGGAACGAATATCTAAAGAAACACTTCTTGAGAAGATAAAAAACGAGTTTGATGATAAGGTGATCGAGGTGCTGGATGACGGTTCCTATCCTCTTGTTCTCTTGAAGAAAGAGGCTATTCACTCATTTTGTCTGTATCTGAAGGATAAACTGAACTTCATATATCTGAATGATATTTTTGGAACAGACAGGTTTACCTCTGAAGAACGCTTCGAAGTAGTTTACCACCTCCTCTCTCTTCGTCATCGGCTCCGTTTGTTTGTTAAAGTCCGGATAGAAGAAAACGATACCGAGCTACCTACAGTAACCGATATCTGGAAAAGCGCAAACTGGAACGAGCGTGAAGTCTATGATATGTTCGGAATCACGTTTAAAGGACACCCGGATTTAAGGCGGATTTTTATGCCGGAAGATTTTGAATACTATCCTCTAAGAAAAGAGTTTCCTTTGCTTGGCATTCCGGGATCATTGGAATTGCCCAATACAACTCCTGAACACGATTAATGTATGATGAAACCGGATATGCATCTCGATAGTAAAAAGCCGACGTTTTTTCCAAAACACCAGGAAGCTCTGTACAAAAGTCTGGAAGACAAGCATGCAACGGTTGAGCTGGATAAAAGCGATCCGCTTGCAACCCGGATGATTCTGAATATGGGTCCGCAACATCCGGCAACGCACGGCGTTCTGAGGGTACTGATGGAATTGGATGGTGAAATCATTACAAAATGCCGCCTGGATACCGGATATCTGCACCGGGGCATTGAAAAAATGGCGGAGAATAAGACCTATCAGGAGTTCATGCCCTATACAGACCGCATGGACTACCTGTCTCCTTACAGCAATAATGTGGCCCTTTGTCTGGCTGTGGAGCGTCTCGCCTCGGTGGATGTTCCGGAGAAGGCAACTTATATTCGAATGATATGCAGTGAATTAGCCCGTATATCCTCTCATTTGTTATGGCTTGGAACCATGATCATGGATGCCGGTGCCATCTCCTTTTTTATATGGACTTTCAGGGAACGGGAGAAAATTTATGATATTTTTGATGAAGTCGCCGGCCATCGCTTTACCGTATCCCACTCGAGAATTGGTGGTGTAAACAACGACTTATCTCCGGCAGCCATTAATAAAATCAAGAAATTTGTACAGGAGTTTCCGGCCGAACTTGCCTCCTGGCACAAACTGTTGGATAAAAACAGAATTTTCATCGACCGTAACGAAGGCGTCGGGTCTATTGGACACGAAGATGCCATAGATATTGGACTGGCAGGACCGTCTCTCAGAGCGACTGGTATTGCCTACGATGTTCGCACGTTTGATCCCTATATGTTTTATGCAGATATGGACTTTGAGGTGCCTACACGGACTGAGGGCGATAACCTGGCCCGTTATTATTGCAGAATGGAAGAAATGGCGGAGTCTGTCCGGATTATAGAACAATGTTTTGATAAAATGCCTGAAAAAGGCCCCATCAGACTGGACAACGCCAAGAAAAGTTATCCTTCCAAAGATGAAGTCTACTATTCCATGGAAGGATTGATTCATGACTTTATGATGACCGACACCGGGGTTTGTCCGCCGGAAGGTGCTGAAGCGTATCATGCCATTGAAGCCCCAAAAGGTGAACTGGGATTTTACATACAAAGTGACGGCACCGGACATCCCTGGAGGCTAAAAATTAAATCCCCGTCTTTCAGTAACCTGCAAGGACTGGAGACCGTTCTTGATGGAGAAATGGTAGCAGACACGGTTGTGATCATTGGTGGACTAGATCCTGTAATGGGAGATTCAGATAAATAAACGTATGACAAACAAGTACTCTTTTTCAGAAGATGATCTGGCCAAAATCGATAAGATCATCACTAAATATCCGGAAAAACAGGCGGCTCTGCTTCCTGTTCTTTGGGTGGCTCAGGATAAGTTTGGCCACCTGGAAAACGAAGTGCAGAAGCTCGTGGCTTCTACTCTGGAAGTGCCGCTTGCCCATGT
>JASCXY010000290.1 GCA_030012235.1 Balneolaceae bacterium ANBcel3
GCTGACCTGTATCCGGTCTCTCTGAGCGCGCAACGTATTAAGCTGATTCAAAGCAACATCGTACTCTTCCTGGGGGATCGCATCGCGTTCAAGGAGTGTTTTTTGCCTGTTTTTTCTTATTTCAGCCAGTTTTATCTCGTAAGAGAGCCTTCTTTTCTCCTGTTGCAGGTCATCGTCCTGCATTTTTATCAGTAAATCCCCCTCATTAACCGGGCTGTCTTCATGAAAAAAAACACCGGTAACTCTGCCCGATGTTTCCGGTCGAATATAGACCTGTTCGTCTGCACGGACAGATCCTGTTGTAACAAAATGCTCCGTAAACATTTCCGGTTCGGTAACTACGGCATGCACCATTAGAGGGCTTTGAGAGGAGCGTTCTGATGACCGATCTCCGGTGCTGTCGGAAGGCTGAAGCCTGACCCAGAACAGAATTAATAAAATACCGACAAAAACTAACGGAAATAAGACCTTCTTCAGGGAACGGTTCATGGCGGAGTATCGGGGGTGAATGGCCGCTGAATACTCTTTCTGTTGCAGCGACCGTTAGTATCCATGTTGGAATATAACCATCCAATGCGTATTTCTGTTTCCAGATAAATGTAAAAAAAAGTATCGCTGCAGATGGGCTACGTATCTGGCGAATCGCTTTCCTCTATGATAAACCGCGGAATATCTCTTGGCAACCGAACCAGGGTTTCATAATTCACATTACGGGTAAGGTCACTGAACGAGGATACCGTTATCCGGTTTCCTTCCTGATTCCCAATTAAAACTACCTCATCCCCGCGCTGCACCCCGGGACAATGAGAGACATCCACTATAATCATATTCATGTTCACCATTCCGATCACGGGTACTCTTCGACCATGTATCAACACCTTACCCAGGTTACTCAGGCTTCTGTTAAACCCATGACTGTATCCGACCGGAACCGTAGCGATGGTGGTTTCATCCGTTGCCTGATAAGCCGTGCCATAGCCGATAAATTCACCGGTATGAACATGTTTCAGGCTCATTATCTTCGTTTTCCAATTAATGATCTGGCGCAACGGGCGATCGGTCATGTTTTTACTTTGACTGCTTGTCAGATACTGCATATGCGTCTCCTTGCTGGGCCAGTAACCGTATTGTGCGATCCCCACACGTACCATATCCATTTTTGTATGCGGATAGGAAATCAGCGGGGCCGAACATGCCGTATGATTCAGCGTGGCTTTTACTCCGTTCTTTCGCAAAAACCATTGATATCGGTTGTAATTGGCAATTTGATTCTGGACTCTGAGGTAATTGGCAATGCTTTCGGCGCCGGCAAAATGTGTGCTTATTCCCGTCACCTCCAGGAACTCGAGGTTTTCTTTAACCCTTTCCGCCAATACATTTCGATCCTCCCACGCAAACCCTACCCGATTCATTCCAGTTTCCAGTTCAAGGTGAATACGAGCCTTTTTTTTCTGATTTTTTGCTGCATCTACAGCTGCATCCAGGCGGCCAAAATCAAACACATAAAAAGAGATGTCCTTTTCAACCGCCCAGTTTAGCTCATTGTCATCGATCATCCCCATGATCATGAGATGGCTTTTTTTATCTTTGACCATATCGGCTCTAAGTGCTTCATCTGCACTGTGGACTCCAAAGAAATCGACGCCACACTCCTCTGCCAACGGCAAAAAGTGTTCGATCCCATGGCCATAGGCGTTTCCCTTGACGACCGAACAAAAACGGGTTTCCGGGCCGGTGATGCGTTTTAAAAAGCTCAGGTTATTTTGCAGTGCCGTTTTGTTGATTTCAATATATGACGTATGAAACATTACCTGATTGCAGCTAAGAATGATTAAATAATAATTTTAACGAAATAAAGAGACCTTCTCAAGACAGACGTGTTTCCGTACTTTTTCTTTTTATACCTTTAAAACATTGAGAACCTGAGGCAAACTCAGTCCAATGTCTTGTTTTGAATCACATCCATGATTGCGCCAAAATAGGCTACGGCCGGTTCTATCAAATCGTCCGGAAAGTCATAGTATTCATCATGCAAGGGCGGGGTATCTTCACCGGCTCCCAGCCCAAACATTGCGCCGGGAAATACGTGTGTAAACCGGCCGAAATCTTCGGACCAGGAGAATGGTTTTTCCATTTTGATAAATTTGGAAAGCCCACGGGTATCCCCGCTTTGCTCAAGAGAGTTCCAGGCTTGTTCTAAAACAGAAAAAGAGTCCGGGTGATTGACGGCGGGTTCAAACACCTCGGTCCAAGCTGTCTCTATTTCAAGGCCCCATGTCTTTGCAATGGCATGAGTCATAGCCACGGCTTTATCTCCAAGCGCCTTTAGCACAGCCGGGTCATGTGCTCTTAGCGTTGCATTTAATTCGGCATGTCCGGGAGTTGTTCCAAAGGCCTTTTCGCCCAGCTGTGCATGAATAATGGTAACGAGAGCGGCATGGTCAAACGGCGTTACAGATCTGGGCAGTTGTTCAAGCGTGTGAATGAGGGTGGCCAGTGCGGTAGATGGGGATCGCGCCTTCTCCGGATGGGCT
>JASCXY010000291.1 GCA_030012235.1 Balneolaceae bacterium ANBcel3
GGCTCATGTCCCACATTATGATCATGGTAGCCTGTTCCTTCAAATTTGAGCTCTTTTTTTATTAATCCGTTTTGAATCAGATTCATCCGGCACTGCAAATCGGCCCGGGGCATCACCAGATTCCAGCAATGTGAAGCTTTTGTTGATGGTTCCTCTTTTTCTGTTGGCGGGCCCTGTTGCATTAATTCCGGATGCGTTTTCATTCCGGTAAACGTGATAATTCCTTTAAGCTCATCACCGGATGGAAGCCGTTCATTGATCCGTATATCGCACCCCATGTATTCTGAAACGTTGTGTCGTTCACGGCCGGATATTTTGAGCGAGTTCTCTCCAACTCTTATATCCGTTCCAATATCTGAAAAGGAGCACGCCTCGGGCGGATAATGGCTCATGGAATAAAAAATGGGTTCATCCCGATAATACACAGAGATACTGATTCCGGGATACCGTCCGGGTAATTTCATGGAAGTATGCGCTCCAGAATCCAGCTCTCTGATATAACGTGTCGAAAAAGGACAACCATCATAAAAGATGATTACCAGTTTGTATTGTTCGTCTTCCGAAATACCATCAAAATACCACCACTCGTAACTGCCCGGTTCCTTCTTTTCGTGGCGGTGATTTTTCTCTATATCTGAAATACAGATCATGAACTGGGTTCCCGATTATAGTGGATACATACCATGTACTCGCTTCCGCATGTGTTTTTTCACTTGTGGCTGTAGCCTTCAAAAATAACCTTTCCACGGAGTAAATCAAACTGCGGCGAAAAGATACCGACACAAAAAAAACCCTCATTATCAGCTAATAACCAATGATGAGGGCTTTAAATTACAAACCGGACAGAAGAACCTCATCCGGAATAAAACGCTTAGAATCTATAGGAAACGGCCAGGCCGGGAATAAATGCGGTTGTCTGGAACGTTCCGACCGGAACCACCGAGGGTGTTCCTCTCTCAGAGGCTTTTTCCAGCGACTGCTCTCTTTCGGAGGAAGTAATGAAAAGCAGAGATGCATCCAGCCTTAACGCAGGCGTGAAAGCATAACTGGCACCAGTACTGATGCCAAAACGATCTACATCCGGTGTTTCCGGGGTAATAAACCCGGCATCGACGGGGGAAGCATCGTAGTAACCGCCGAGACGAACCTGAAACTGCTCGTTTACATCGTATTCACCGCCGGCACGGAAGATCCACTTGTCGTTAAATTTACGAGGTTCGGAGGAGTTCTGAACCAGTGCAGTGCGTTGCTCAAAGGTAAAAGTAAGATCTTCGTAGGCACTCCAGAAGGTCAGGTTCGCATCTACCGCTATGCGAAGAGTTTCAGTGGGACGAATACCTATCCCCAGATTAACAACAGCCGGAAGGGGCAAAGTGGCATCAAAGGCATTGCCTGCCGGGGTCAACATTCCTGAAACTTCCGCGGGAACTCCACCAAGAATGAAATCAGCATCACCGCCTTTTACATCCATATTGATTTTTGATCGGTAGGATACACCAATCGAAAGAACATCGCTTTGCTGGACAAACATTCCGAGATTGTATCCGATATTGGTCGTAGATCCGTCCAGCTCAATGCTCAAGGGTATATTACTAAGTCCCAGAGCCGGTAAATCAATTTCTGTATTGCGCTGTAAATTCACATCACCATATGCAACGATGAGTCCTGCACCAAAACTCAGGTTATCGTTGACTTTGAAACTGAGGGTTGGCTGTACAAAAACCGTAAACATGGATATTTCGGAAAGCAGCCCGCTGTACATCCAGTCTTCTCCCCATCGAACGGCATTGCCATACGGCGTGTATACTCCCAGGCCTGCACGAAGATTCTGAATCGGAAGGTCGTAGCTGGCATAAAGGTTGAACGGCGTCCGCATCGGGTTATCCGTTTCGGCCTTATAGTCCGCAGGTAAACCAGGTATCATATCGGGCCCGGTCTTAAAAGTGGTTTTAATAAAGGTGGCGCTGGATCCAAGAAGAACCCCGTTGTGATCCAGGACTGCAAGTCCAGCCGGATTAAGAGCTATGGTACTTACATCAAGCGGTAGTCCGGTTCCTGCATGGCCCATACCAATTTGCCGTTGACCGTGCAGGTTAAGTTGATAACCGCCTGCAAAAACGGTAGACGCTGTCATGGTCAGGATCAGCGAAAACAAGATGGTGATCGTTGCGATTTGTTTCATAAGTGTCCAATTTTTTCCTGAACCCACTTCGGGAGCGTTTCGGATACAGTCTTCCCACAGCTTCACGATCCAAAATGCCGGTATACAACGCTATTCATCCGGCGAGGTGATTCATGCCCCTGGTCACACGTATATCCTTACCCGAATACTGGTTGAGGTGATTCGTTATTGATTGTATTTATACATTGCCAGTAAACCCGTTAACCAACATTAATCATACCTTCTGCCGGTGTGTAGAACCTGCAGAAAAATCGCGGCCTTTTCCGAGCGTAAACCCCTTCACCCGGCAGTGCCGTTCTTCTGGCAAACATGGATAATTTAACAGATTAAAAGGCATTTACAAATT
>JASCXY010000292.1 GCA_030012235.1 Balneolaceae bacterium ANBcel3
GGCCCATCCGGAGAAGGCCAGATCTCCTTCTACGGCACTGGCCACCCTCATTCACACGCTTGAGCAGCTTCCCAGGTCTGTAGCCCCGTTTGACCATGCCGCTCTCGTTACCATTATTCATGTACAGCTGGGCGAAAAGGCCTTTGGGACAACTCCCGGATATGCTGAATTAAATGCAACGCTAAGAGCACATGACCCGGCTGTGCTAAAGGCGCTTGGAGATAAAGCCGTGGCTATGACTCATGCCATTGCAAAGACATGGGGCCTTGAAATAGAGACAGCTTGGACCGAAGTGTTTGAACCCGCCGTCAATCATCCGGATTCTTTTTCTGTTTTGGAACAAGCCTGGAATTCTCTTGAGCGAAGCGGAGATACCCGCGGGCTTACCGAATTTGTCAAAATGGAAAAACCATTCTCCTGGTCCGAAGATTTCGGCCGGTTTACACACGTATTTCCCGGCGCAATGTTTGGCCTGGGAGCCGGGGAAGATACCCCGCCCTTGCATGATGAATACTATGACTTTCCGGACGATTTGATAGAACCGGCCGTAGCCTATTTTGGAGCAATCATGGATGTGATTCAAAATAACACTTAGGGCAGGGTATGTTTATATCTCAAATTTTTTAACGGTAAAAAAAGAGAAATTTTAGTTACACCTCTGCACCGAAAAGACATTTTTATTTCGTTAAATACTCATTCTTAGCTGCAATCAGGTAATGTTTCATACGTCATATATTGAAATCAACAAAACGGCACTGCAAAATAACCTGAGTTTTTTAAAACGCATCACCGGTCCGGGAACCCGTTTTTGTTCGGTCGTCAAGGGAAACGCCTATGGGCATGGAATCGAACACTTTTTGCCGTTGGCAGAGGAATGTGGCGTCGATTTCTTTGGAGTCCACAGTGCCGATGAGGCACTAAGAGCCGACATGGTCAAAGATAAAAAAAGCCATCTCATGATCATGGGGATGATCGATGACAATGAACTGGGTTGGGCGGTTGAAAAGGACATCTCTTTTTATGTGTTTGATTTTGGCCGCCTGGAAGCAGCCGTAGATGCAGCAAAAAATCAGAAAAAAAAGGCGCAGATCCACCTTGAACTTGAAACAGGAATGAACAGAGTAGGCTTTGCCTGGGAGGATCGAAATGTATTGGTGGAAAAGATTAAAGAAAATCGGGACTTCCTGGAGGTCATGGGAATTAGTACGCATTATGCCGGCGCCGAAAGTATTGCCAATTATCTCAGGATTCAGAACCAAATTGCCAATTACAATCGATACCAATGGTTTTTGCGAAAGAACGGAGTTAAAGCCACCCTGAATCATACGGCGTGTTCGGCCCCTCTGATTTCCTATCCGCATACCAAAATGGATATGGTACGTGTGGGAATAGCACAATATGGCTACTGGCCGAGCAAGGAGACGCATATGCAGTATCTGACAAGCAGCCAAAGTAAAACCATGACCGATTGTCCGCTACGCCAGATTATCCATTGGAAAACGAAAATAATGAGTTTGAAACAAGTAAAAACGGGCGAATTTATTGGATATGGTACGGCGTTTCAGGCAACAGACGAAACTACAATCGCTACCATTCCGGTCGGATACAGTCATGGGTTTAATAGAAGCCTGAGTAATCTGGGTAAAGTGCTGATTCACGGCCGAAGAGTACCGGTGATTGGAATGGTAAACATGAATATGATCATTGCGGATGTCTCTCATTGTCCCGGAGTACAACGTGGAGATGAAGTAGTTTTAATCGGAAATCAGGAAGGAAACCGGATAACGGTATCCTCGTTCAGTGACCTTACCCGTAATGTGAATTATGAAACCCTGGTCCGGTTGCCAAGGGATATCCCGCGTTTTATAATAGAGGATAACGATTCTCCTGATCCGTAAATCAATTTACAGCGATACTACTTTTTACATTTATCTGGAAACAGAAATACGCATTGGATGGTTATATTCCAACATGGATACTAACGGCGCTTCAACAGAAAGTGTACTCAGCCACCATTCACCCCCCGATATTCCACCATGAACAGTTCACTCAAAAAAGGTTTATTTTCGATAATTTTTGTCGGTATTGTGTTGGTTTTGTTATGGATCAGGCTTCAGCCTCCCGAAAGCACCGGAGATCGGTCATCTGAACGCTCCACTCAAAGCTCCCTTTTGGTACATGCCGTAATTACTGAACCGGAAATGTTTACGGAGCATTTTGTTACAACCGGATCAGTCCGTGCAGACGAACAGGTCTATATTCGGCCGGAGACATCGGGAAGGATAACCGGTGTTTTTTTTCGTGAAGACAGCCCGGTTAATGAGGGAGATTTACTGGTGAAAATGCAGGACGATGACCTGCAACAGGAGAAAAGAAGGCTCTCTTACGAGATAAATCTGGCTGAAATAAGAAAAAACAGGCAAAAAACACTTCTTGAACGCGAGGCGGTACCCCAGGAAAATTACGACGTTGCTTTGAATCAGCTGAATACACTGCGTGCTCAGAGAGACCGGGTGCAGGTCAGT
>JASCXY010000293.1 GCA_030012235.1 Balneolaceae bacterium ANBcel3
TAGCGGCTAAAACGACAGACCTTGTGATTATAAGTGATGAATGGCACCGAATAACCTGGGTTAACGAAGCTTTTGAAAAACGGACGGGCTACTTTCTTCAGGAGATCCGGGGAAAACGAACCGAAGATTTATTGAAGGGAAAAGATACAGATCCGCAGGAGATCCAACGTCTCAACGATGCGATTAAGAAAAAGAAGAACCTTCAGGTTGAATTGTTGAGTTATAATAAGGATGGGATGCCTTTTTGGATTGATATCACACTTGATCCGGTGATGGATTCGGAGGCAAATTGCAGCGGATTCATCTATGTTGGAAAAGTGATCACGTGTTATAAGGAAGAAGAGGAGCGCTTAAAGCTGTTGGAATCGGTGGTTACCCACATGAATGAAAGTGTGATGATTGCCAAAGATGAAAATGGGACGGGTGCCAAAAATAAGAGGATTATGTATGTCAATGACGCATATTGCCGGATGAGCGGCTATTCACGGTCCGAAATCGTTGGAAATCGTACAGGAATCCTGATAGGGCCAGATACCGACCCTTCAAGTCTTGAATGTATCCGTATCGCACATACTTCCCGGAAAGCTGCGAAAACGGAATTTTTGGGATATAAAAAAAGCGGGGAGCCCTTTTGGGTGAATATGTCCCTTGTACCTGTCATAAACAGCAAAGGGCATAGTACACACTGGATATCCATAGAACGGGACGTTACCGAAAGAAAACACCAACAACAGGCCATGGCGGATTCTCTTAAAGAAAAAGAAATTCTACTTTCGGAGATACATCACAGGGTAAAAAATAATCTGGCCGTTATTTCCGGGTTGATGCAGCTTCAGGCAGAAGGTGAAAAAGACGAACGAGTCATTTTAAAATTACTGGACAGTGTTGCACGAATAAAAACTATTGCTAATATACATGAGCAAATATATGAGGCGGAATGCTTTGTTCGTATTGACTTTGCGGAGACCATTTCATTATTGATGAATGGATTGCTGGAGACCTTTCCGGTATCCTGCCCGGTCACAGCGGAGTATCAGTGTGAATCGGTGTATTTAAATATTAATCAGGTCTTACCCTGTTCTCTGATATTGAACGAGGTGATTACTAATGCACTAAAACATGCATTTATTCATACCGATGAGGGGCGTATTATCTTCCGCCTTAAAGAATCCAACGGAGAGATTTTCCTTCAGGTAGAGGACAACGGAAAAGGACTTTACGAACAAAACAAAGAAAATAAAACTCATAGCCTGGGTATGCATCTTGTAGATACGTTATCGAATCAGCTCAGGGGAACCTATTCTTTTACTTCTGAGGGAAGCGGGTGTCTGTTTACTCTGTATTTTAAAGCAAATGATCAGAAGGGCGTTTGCGCCGGGATGTAAGCATGTCGGGATTTATGGCCTGATTTTTGAAAAGATTATTTATGAATGGCCCGGTTGTGGCAGAGAGTTTTCGCGTACATTGATTTAAAAAGTGTATCAGATACGTATTTGGCAGGTAATGCGTTATATAAAAACATCATTCTTTTATGTATATTCCTGTTTTTTTTGTGTAAAAATGCTTTCATTACCAAAATGCAAAAAGAGAAGTTGAACATATCAGAAGATTTAAGTACCGAAAGGTTGGATCCGGCACAGCAGGTAGAGTTAAATAACTTGCTGAATGAGTGTCATGAACACCTCACGACCTGTGACGATGAACTCATTACTAAAGCGTTCATGGTTTCATATTTGTCGCACAGGGGAATTACCCGTGCGTCCGGTGAGCCCTATTATTTGCATCCTCTGGAAGTGGCCCGAATTCTGATTAAGGAACTCGGAATGGATGATGTTTCCGTGGCGGCAGCACTGCTCCACGATACGGTAGAAGACACTGATATTGCTCTGGATACCATTCGTGAGGAGTTTGGTGATGTGGTAGCGCATCTTATTGACGGGATGACGAAAATTTCCGGTGTTTTTAAAAACAAGGGTACCAAGCAGGCAGAGACGTTTATGAAGCTTCTGCTTTCGATGGCAGAGGATCTGCGGGTGGTGCTTATTAAGTTCTCTGATCGCTTGCACAATATGAGGACTATCCAGCATCTGCCCAGGAAAAAACAACTCAGTATTGCAACAGAAACCATGGAATTGTTTGCGCCTCTGGCGCATCGGTTTGGTCTGTATAATATTAAGAGTGAACTGGAGGACCTGAGTTTTAAAACCCTGGACCCGACAGGGTATAAATTTATAGCCCGAAAACTCAGAGAAAAGAAAGATGCCCGTGAAACCTTTATCAAAAAGTTTCTTGAACCGGTGGAGGTTCAGCTGGAAGCTTCCGGATTTAAATTCTTGATTAAGGGCCGTCCCAAGCACATTTATTCCATATACCGGAAGATGACCCGGCAGCAAAAGCCGTTCGAAGAAATTTATGATTTGTTTGCCATTCGGATCATTTTATCGGATCCGCATACCAAGGAGGATTGCTGGAGGGTATATTCTTTTATTACGGATTCGTATACCCCGATTCCGGAACG
>JASCXY010000294.1 GCA_030012235.1 Balneolaceae bacterium ANBcel3
AGTGTTTGAAGAAAAGCATCGCGAAACATGGTAGATCGTGCAAAGAAATCCTGTCCGGAATTCCGCAGAAGCAGTCGGTTATATGAACGGTAAGGTAAATCCGGAAAGATCTGGACATTGAATCGGCTGTCTCCATATTCATTTCGTGCATAAAGGCGAAGCGACTTTTGAGACAGCACCCTGGAGCCCCATCCATGAATCCGGATTCCGATGTCTTGCGAATGAAAACGTGCTCCCTGTTCATCAAAAAATTCAACCGAAGCAGGACGTTCCCATTCATCGCCTCGCTGAAAGTAATTTGCTACCTGGTGATCATCGCCATCCTGCTCGTCATAGATTTTTCCGGGAATATAAATACCGGTCTCATAATCAAATAAATGCAGGGAATCCGTAACCAAAGATAAAACGGGAAGGGGGTATCGGCCGGGGCCTTCCGGATCCACATAATAAGAATGAGTAATGATTTTAGAGGGTTTTTGACCCGGGATCATTGCTCTTGCGCGTACCACGTTTCCTTTAAATACACGTTCTTCTGGCATAACCCACTCAAATCCGGTAGTGAGGATTTTTCCTTCGGGAGAGGTTTGAATCGTAGATAGATTATTAGGAAGGTGACTTCGGTCGGTAATTTTTATTGGGCCGGTGTATACATGCGACGTGCTGTCGGGTTCCGAACCATCAAGAGTGTAATAAATGACAGCAGATTCCGGAGCCTTCAGCTCCAGGAAGAATTCATCGTAGTAAAATCCGCCGCTGACTGAAAAAACAGGCGGATAGGTTATCTCTTCAAATGCCTGATGATAATTAGGTTCTCCGGGAGTCGGAGTACTGAAAAAAAACCATTGGTCGGATCCGTCTGGAAACCTGCCATACGAGACGTCGGTTTGAAGGGGAGTGGGTGGAACTTCATCGATCCGGTTTCCCTGAATATCTGTAATTAGCAGTTCTTCTCCTGCACTGCTTATCCGAAAATTTGTATGCAAGGGTTCTCCGGGTACCCGGCGATCCTTTCCGGAGGCAAAAACAAGCAAGAACTCACCGGGTTCTATGGTGACATTTGGAAATATCCAGCGCCATGGACGGTTGTAATCATCCGACAAGGCATGCCAGGAAAGGTCAATCGGAGTGTCTCCGGCATTAAAAAGTTCGATCCAGGGACCAGTATCGCCGTCTTCGTCTTCAATTCCGCTGCCATTCGAGGCCAAAAATTCGTTGATGTAGAGTGCCGGAAGTTCCTGATTTTGTGCATGCAAGGAGGCATGATCCGAAAGAGGAGCAAGACCCAAAAGGAACAGAAGTGGTACCGCAAAAACAGGGTTTCTGAAACGAAAACAGGATATTAGAAAAAAAACGGTTTTCATAGGATCATGCATCAGAACGTTCGTCCGAAACTCAGGCCTGGAACCAGCCGGAATCCACGAAAATCAATCAAATCCTGTAAATTGAATTCCCCGCGTTCTTCCAGTTCAATAAAGAAACCGGTGACTTCTCTATCAACGGTAAACATATAGTGGGGTGAAATGCCGATTCTGAACAAATAATTATGAACAGAAATCCGGTAGCCAATAATACCGGTGAGAGCCAGCCCATGGTACCGGCTTCCCAGTTCTATATCCCGGTAGCCGCCGTCAAACGGGCCGCCATCAAAAGAAAAAGAGAGAAGCGTGAGTCCAAGTCCCAATTCGAGCTGCCGGTGACTATCAAAAAACGTGTAACTTACCGTAGCCGGAATGGTAGCCAGATGAAGAAACAAATCATTGCCACGATCTTCATAGCGCAGTTGAGTCGAAAACCCAAAATAGGATCCACCTATACGAACATGAAGATTCTGTTGGAGAGACCGTTCGTAGTTCAGGCTTAGAATATTCAGTGCATTGCCCAGCATTTCAACATACAGGGCATTTTTACCGGTGCGATCCAAAGACGATGGTGTGCCGGCTTGTGCTTTAACTGCAGGAAGAACTGGCAGAAAGAGACAGAAAACGCAAAAGAAAAACACCTTGGTAAGGTGATTCATTGATTCAGGGACTATGAATGATAAAAAAACAGAACCTGAAATTTACGCTGGTTCGTGATTCCGATCAAATTTTTAAGAAGGATCTCCGGTGTCGGTTGCTTCGGAATCAATCAGGGTTTTAAGGTCGGAAATCTTTTGTTGATAGCGCTCTGTATTTTCCGGTTTGGCCTTGAGTAGTTTTCCATACATATCCAGGGCTTCTTCGTACCGTTTCTGCTTTTCATAAATAGCCGCAAGTGTCTCAGATGCAATATCCTCTATAGACTGGGAGGGGGCTTCGTTGTTTCCTTTATCTTCTTTGAGCGCCTCTTCCTCCGACAATTCAATCTTTTTTTTCTCGGCTTTGGAAAGCTGTTCGATGAGCAAGTCTAAATCCAGATTATAATGCTTTTTTGATACAGGTGTGACCGGATCTTTTTTAGAGAGGTCGTTTCGGAAAGGTTTCCAGGCATCGAAACGAT
>JASCXY010000295.1 GCA_030012235.1 Balneolaceae bacterium ANBcel3
GCCCAGCCGGTGCCCTTTGACTGGAGCCAGTTTGGAAATGAGCCGGGGGGTGGAGTATGGGGAGGCCATACGGTGTATTATAATGATTGGTACTGGCATTTTTATGGTCGAGGTGGCGGAAGAATGTATGTTGTGAAGGCAGAGCAGCCGGAAGGCCCCTGGAGTCGGCCCGAGGTACTGGATATCCCGCAAGGGATGCATGACCTTGGAGTTGACAACTCAATTTTTATTGATGAGGAGTCCGGGAGATGGTTTCTATTAACAAAAGCCGGCCATTCCAATAATCACATGGTCGAACTCGGCGATGACGGTCAGCCTACAGGCGAAGTGTTGAATCTTTCGTGGTTGAACCCTTCTCCGGATTACCCGTATGGATGGGCAGAAGGCCCGGTAATGTGGTATTATAACGGGTACTATTATTATAGTTTTGCCGAACACCTGGTGGGAGAGCAGTATGTGATGAGAAGCGAGGTGCTTTCAGATGATCCCGATGACTGGGAAATTATGGAAGGAAATATGTACAGAGGAGCACGGAGTGTATTTGATCGCCCGAATCATATTTCGCCGGCCGTTACTCTGGAGGATGGCACCAGCTGGGCTATTGGACATAGCTATCGCCAAGGCGACTGGTATGCACAGGGAAGGCAGGGGTTGTTGCACCAGCTCGAATATAATGAGGATGGCTGGCCCTTGATCCAGTTTCCAAAGAATGAAGCGGAGCCGGCTCCCGATTTGCCGCATGGAGGGGTTCCATGGCTGGTTCCGGGATCAGATATGTTCGATCAGCCTGACCTGGATCCGGAGTGGTCTGTACTTGGCTACACCCCGCTTTGGAGCATTTCTCTAACCGAACGGCCGGGATGGCTGTATCTCGAGCCCTTTGAGGGAGGAAATACGGTGATTAAAAACGACGGGGAGCATGGCTATACCCTGATTACCAAAGTGGATTTTGACCCTGTGTTACCTTCACATGAAGCAGGTTTGTGGATATTTAACGGACCTGAAACACACAAAGCAAAGTTGTTTAGTTCCCGAAACCAGGAAGGCCGCAGGGTTGTGGCATTTGAATATCAGAACATAGAGTACGAAGAGGTGAATACCGCCGGAGAAATTGTTTGGTTAAAACTCGTACGTGATGATCATATATTACGCGGCTATTTCAGTTCAGATGGTATGAATTGGATTCGCGTGGGTGAGGATATCAATATAGTTGAAATGGACCGTGCTCATCCGGATGTGGATTTTAACGCATTTACCGGTAATCAACAGGGTCTTTTTGTTCAAGGCCGGTTTGCTTTTTTTAATCACTATATTTACCGTGATGCCTATTCGGATATCATGGCCAGGCATGCAGCCAACTGGTACGGAGTACAAAAGGCGCAGAATCATCTTAGAGGCATCCGGAATAACGATTGGGCAATGTACGCCGGAGTGGAATTCGGAGATTCCAGCCCGGAGTCTTCGTATCAACGGACAACAAACCGCCTCACCTTGTATGCTTCCAGTACATCGGCAACGTCCACAGTAGAAGTATGGCTGGGAGCGATCGATGAAGGCGAAAAAATCGCTGAAGTTTTGATTGAGCCGACCGATTCCTGGACATCCGTACAACCGTTTTCCGTTCCTGTATCTGATATCACCGGTCGCCATGATGTTTACCTGCGGTTTACCGGTAACGAAGGAGAGCCGTTGATGCACTTACATCGCATGCGCTTCCACTCTGATGAACAGCCTACAGCTGCGGAGGATTCAATCGAACGTCCTTATGAGTATTCATTGAGCCAAAACTATCCAAATCCGTTTAATCCGGCTACAAATATCACTTTTACGATACCATATACTTCAGAAGTTACCATTGAAGTATTTGACATATCAGGAAGAAAAGTGGCTACGCTTCTGAACAACCGTTTAAAAGATGCTGGCAGGCACTCTGTTATTTTTGATGCGGGCCATTTGGCCAGCGGGCTCTACGTTTATCGTATGCGGTCAGGTAATTTTGTTCAAACTAAAAAATTCACACTTATTAAATAGTGTCATTTGACCTGTAAAAGCCATTACCATTCTTTCTAAAACTTTGCGTTCTAGCTGAGAACCCTATGAAACTTATATTATCCACCTGCTGCGTTGCCGTTTTTTTTATTCTTTCAGTCTTTTTTAGCCTGAATACGGCTGAGGCGGGGGAAAAAAGAACAAGAATCATCGAAGATGGGGGCACAGGACCGCACAGTGCCATCATGATTCAAGAGCCCTCATTGGCAACACATACCACCTTTGTGCCGGAAGATCTCAGCGAAATAGGTGAAGATAATAAGTTGCCCGTAATTGCATGGGGAAACGGAGCCTGTAATAACTCCCCATGGGAACATGTCAATTTTCTGAACGAAATAGCTTCCCACGGTTTTCTGGTCATAGCCATAGGACTTTTTCCGGAAGAAGGCGATGAGGAGTATAAAGGACGC
>JASCXY010000296.1 GCA_030012235.1 Balneolaceae bacterium ANBcel3
CCTGTTTTTCCAGCCGGAAGCAGACTCCGGACAACATACCAGCCATTCTGAGCCAAAATACGGCCGTCAAAAAGCATCAAGTCGGCATCATGAGAAGTAATGCTCACCATACGCTCAGGATCATCGGGAGCAAGAAGGATTGTACGGCCGGTTTCAAGCGGCAGCGGATCAATAAACGTACCTGTACCCCTGTCATCTGCGGTTACATAACCCTTATACTGTTTGATTTTTTCACTATTGGGCCTGGTGATGGTTTCACCCACGGCATAGCGGGGGAAGCGGTTCAGGCGTCCATCCATTAAATAGACTTTTCCCCAGTACTGTGACGGAAGAAATTCAAGATTAAAACCGGCATTACCTTCAAGCTCTGCGGGAATGGGTTCATCCAGATAGACAGAGATTTCAACGCTTTTTCCTTTGGCTGTAGCCACTACACGCGAACTGAAATCAAAATGATCGTACACCAGGTCTGCTTCGATGGTTTTGGAATCCTGATGGACGGTACGGGTAGGGATATCCGGAACAAGGTCCCATTGTTCCGGGGTATTTGAAAGTCTCACTGCTCCGCCCTGTGCTGTTCGGACACCATGGTGGATAATTTCAATTCCGGCGTTCTTCTCATCATTGAATCCACCGGTAAACAGGTTGCTGTATATAAGGACATTGACACCTTGTCTTTCAAAATATTCCAGGTCATTCAGAATCAGGTCCTGGCATGAACCGTCCTTATATGTCGCTAAAAATAGAATCAGAATAAGGGGTATGTAAATTAGTTTTTTCATAGAGATATAAAAGTATAAATGTGCGCGTGGCTTATCAATAATCCACTCTGGCTCTGTTTAAAAAAAGCATAAAGGATGCAAAGCATTCCTTTATACCTATGAGTAATATACTTGTTTCTCTCAATCCTCGTGCAATATTTTCCTGTTGTAAAAGCCCTTTTTTCGCAAAAGTTGGCTCAATTTGCGTCTTTAGACAGTAATACGCATTAAGACGGTCAAACTCTTACAATATTTATACTATGTAATGTTGTGGGGTGCAGGATTTGACAGGCTTAAAAGGGTTGGAAGGCGTTCTTCCAGGTTCCATAGAAGGGACACATTTACCTTGTCCCGGCGAATTTGTGATAAGCCGGAGAAGAAAAACGACTTTCAGGTTTTGGATTAATGTGTACTTGAAAGAAGCTTCATTGAATTTGTTGCTCTGTTTAAACGTATTCAGTTTAAGAAATACGTATAAGAATAGTGATTAGATAAATGCTGACAGGTTTCAAATCAGGATGGATGTAAATCTTCTTTTTTTTGGAATATTTTCTATCCATCGAACGGCCTGTCCCCAGGTGGCCGTGTATCCATTTGATGGTTTATGTCTAAAAGGGGTAGAATATATGCCAATTCAAGGCATTAAGTTGCCGAATCTCATTGTTCTCTGCTCTTGATCAATGATCGCATAAAAAGAATTAGAGGCAACCGGCTTTCAGTGGTCAATCTAAAGTGATTATGTCACCTGCAACAAGCATGCGCTGTTACCGTAGTATCAGATAATTGAGATCATTCAGTCTTTTAACGCTAACAAAAGAAGCCGGAAACGGACGGAATTTATTATGGCTCCCATTCGGTTTCAAAAAACCTGGAGAAACTAATGGGTCGTTACTATAACCGCCGTATTCCAGCTATCTTGATACTGCTGTCAGGAATCGTTTTATTCAATTTTAATGCAAAAGCCACGAGCCGGGACTTCCCGGAGAACCCGTCCCATTCGGAAGAAATCGCGCAAATACTGACAGAGAAGTATCGGGAGCATTTTGCCGAACTTCTGAAGTATCAAAAGGAGTTCCGCGATATGCACCCGTTATTTGAAGCACACTACCCCATCACCATAGCGGTGGATGACCATTTTTTTGTTTTTGATTTGGATGCGTCAAACGAGCAGTATGAATTCGTAAAAAGTGTTGCGTCTGAAATGCCATTACCGGAGGGTTTACGGGCGGCATTCCCCCTGGATTTTTACGATGAAAAACCGGCGGTGGTAGTTTCCGGGGATATATTTAAGGAAAGAGCGGATTTCGCAGTGATCTTCCATGAGTTTGTACATTGCTACCAATGGAACACAGTTGAACCGTTACTCCGGGAAAACTTGCCCCTGGCGGTGGAGTCGATGAAGAGGGGGGACTTTATGTGGGAAATCAACTATCCGTTCCCCTACCGTGACAAGAAGTTTGAAGAGCTATATGGGAGGTTTCTTGAGGCACTTTATCAGGGGGGTAGTGATGAGGAAATAATGGTCTTAAGAGAATCGATTCGGGAAGTACTAGACGACGTGGACTATCAATACATGATCTGGCAGGAGTGGAAAGAGGGGATGGCGCTGTTTTTTGAAAATCGTATCAGAGCACGTATGCAGCTCCCGGAAAACAGGGTAGGTCGAAGTAAACCGTTTGACCGCAC
>JASCXY010000297.1 GCA_030012235.1 Balneolaceae bacterium ANBcel3
TGTCACTATCACCCGGATAGCCGGAGCGGAAGCGATACATCCGGTATTAAAGCGAAAGGTACGTTGCACTGGGTGAGTGCTGAGCATGCAAAACCCATTGAAATAAGAGAATACGATCGTTTGTTTACCGTTCCGAACCCCACAGACGAGTCGTCAAAACAGGAGAAAGAGTTTACGGAATTCATTAATCCGGACAGCCTCAATATCATTGGCAATGCCTATGCCGAACCGGCACTTTTCTCTGATCCCCCGGGACGGAATTATCAGTTTATGCGAAAAGGGTACTATTTCCCGGACCCTTCCGGTAATTCTGATAAACCCGTATTTAACCGAACGGCAACATTAAGGGATACCTGGGCTAAGATAAATAAATAAAAGCGGGTGACAGGAAGTCCTTTATCTGTTATTTGTAGTGTAAATTGCTTTTTTATGGCGAAAAGAAGACCTTGTATCATATTTTGTAGCAAATACTTACAAATAAATTAAGTCATGTTAAAACATATAATTACGGCTCTGTGGATATTCGCGTTCATTGCCTGGATCTATTTTATATTTCAGGGGCCGGCAACGGGTAAATGGATTTCGCTCGCATGTATGATCATATTATTAATCGGAAGGAAGGTCGCTGAAAACTACGAATAAGCTCTACGGGATGATATCCACCTGTTAAAAGCATGTACCGGAAAGATATTAGGGGCGGTTAGAATATTTTCTTTGTTATTGATTATATGTATCTTAGCCGTCATTAATATTGGAATGGGTAATAGGTATTCCCCGTTTTTTGCGGAATCTCACGAAAAAACAGGTATGGATTTTTTTAGAGAATGTAAACGACAGTCACTTTTTTTGCTGTTCTTTTTCCTCGGCAGCACGTTGTTCCAACCGGTGTCTGCGACAGAGCTGATTCGTCCGTCTGAACCGGAATCGTATACAGCATCAGAAGACTCTTTGATTATAGTCGGATTGGAAGAAATGGTCGTTAGTGCACAGCGAATCCCGGTCCTCCGGTCCGAGGCGCTTCGTTCTGTTCGGGTAATCGACAGGACATGGATAGAGAACAGCCCGGCGCAAGATATCACCGAATTGATTTCAATGGTGCAAAGTGTCGATATCAGACACAGAGGCACGTTTGGTATGCAATCCGATGTAAGCATTCGCGGTGGTACCTTTGATCAGACATTGGTACTATTGAATGGAATCAATGTGACCGATCCGCAAACGGGACATCATACCTTAAATCTTCCCGTTGATCTTGGCTCGATTGAACGGATCGAAGTACTTCATGGCCCGGCGGCCCGGGTTTTTGGTCCCAATGCGTTTCAGGGAGCGATAAACATTATCACCAGAGAGCCGGGTAAAAAGGAAACAGGTATTGCCGTTACAGGTGGCAGCCACCGATTCTTGACAGGCAGCGCTTATTCAGGAGCAGAAACAGGTGCTTTCAGTCATTTTCTTTCGGTTACAGGGTTGACAAGCGACGGGTTCACAGAGAACACAGACTTTCGTTCGGGAAACGTCTTTTTGCGGTCTATGTATCGTCACGCATCCGGCAGATTAGACCTTCAGGCCGGTTTTAATGAAAAAGCCTTTGGCGCAAATAGTTTTTATACGCCCCGCTTCCCGGATCAGTTTGAACAAACCCGTTCAACGTTTGTTTCGCTTCGCTGGCATCCTGACACCTCGCTTCGCCTGACACCAACCGTTTACTGGCGTCGTCATAATGACCGCTTTGAACTTTTCAGGGGAGAGGCCCCATCCTGGTATGATACACATAATTATCACCAGACCGATGTCTTTGGTGCATCACTTAACTGGGTGCATGTAGGGCGTTGGGGAACCGGTTCTATTGGATTGGACTACCGTTATGAACATATCTACAGCAATGTTTTGGGAAAGGAACGTTCCAGTCCAAGGCGTGTTAGAGGGTACGATGAGGTATATTTTACACACTCCCATGGACGGGAAGGCCTTAGCCTGATGTTTGAATATAACACGGCGGTTGGAGCTCTGAATATTTCATCCGGAACACTTTTATACCTCCACTCGGAGTTAGAGGATGCTGTTACTTTCTTCCCCGGACTGGATGTTGGTTACACGTTTCATCCAGAACTCCTTTGGTACGCTTCTTTAAACAGAACGCTTCGTCTTCCAACCTTTACAGACCTTTTTTATGAGGGACCGGACAACGTGGGAAACCCGGAACTTCAGCCAGAAGAAGCCGTTTCTTTTGAGACCGGTTTTCGATTTAATCGAAATATGTTGAATATGGACATCGCCTTTTTCCGGCGCTGGGGTACTCAAATGATCGACTGGGTTCGTCAACCGGGGGATGATTATTGGCAAAGTGAAAATCTGACAAAAGTAACCCTTTCCGGAGTAGAAGCCGGATTTACCATATATGCGCCGGGAAGGAG
>JASCXY010000298.1 GCA_030012235.1 Balneolaceae bacterium ANBcel3
TAACGGCCTTTGGTTTAAGCGGCGAGCCTAATGCACAAGTTAAAGACTTTGCCTTTTTTAGCAAACTCTGAACCAACCATCGACTGGTAGGCGAGTCCGCTTGAAACCATTGTTATGTTGCAAAATGTGACTGGATTTATATGTATATCTATGTTAACTTATGTCAAATTAACATTAATTAAATGAATCTCTCATGTCTAAATTTTATACTATTGAGAATATCTCAGAAACTCTTGGTGTGACTAGGCAAACTATCACAAAATATATAAAAGAGGAAAAGTTAAATGCAGTTAGACTGGGTAAAGCTTATAGAATACATGAGACGGATTTTGTTAATTTTATAAATGCGAATAGTATTATTTCGGATAATGTAATTGATTATAAGGCTATAAATTACAATGGTTTTAGTTTTCTAAACAAAATTCATAGCAATAATCATAATGGCGATTACAGGCTTGAACCTCTTGAGCTTAACCATAAAGACGCATATAACACTTTTTTCTGGGGTGATAACATATATGTGCTTCAACAGTTGTTACCAAAAATCAGGAGTAAAGTTGATTTAATTTATATTGATCCGCCTTTCGGTACCGGACAAATATTTTCAGATATGGACAAAATTGAAGCATATGATGATACGTTGATTAACGCCGATTTTTTGGGATTTCTTAGGGATCGACTTTATTTATTAAAAGAGTGTTTATCCAAGAATGGAAGCATTTACTTACACATAGATAAAAAAATTGGTCATTATGTCAAAGTAATAATGGATGAAGTCTTTGGTCATCGGAATTTTATTAATGACATTACTAGAATTAAATGTAATCCAAAGAATTTTAGTCGCAAAGCCTATGGTAATCAATCGGATATGATATTGTTTTATGCAAAGAATAGAGACCATCAAATTTGGAATGAATTAAAAGAACCACTGGAAGAAGAGGAAGTCTCTGTATTGTTCCAAAAAAAGCATAAAACAAAAGGACGATATACGACGCATCCAATTCACGCGCCTGGTGAAACGATAGATGGCGATACAGGACAAGAGTGGAAGGGGTTAAAACCGCCCAAAGGTAGACATTGGCGCTATTCAAGAGAAGAGTTAACTCGACTTGATAATGCTGGTCTCATTGAATGGTCTTCAAAAGGTAATCCCAGAAAAATTGTCTTTGCGAACAACCACGAAGGGAAAAAAATACAAGATGTTTGGGAATTCAAAGATTTAGGTAAGTCATTTGTCAATTATCCAACGCAAAAAAATCATGATCTACTTGAAAGAATAATTTTAAACTCATCAAATGTTGATAGTTTAGTACTTGATTGTTTTGCTGGTTCTGGTGGCACAATAGTAACTGCAAATAAGTTTCATAGAAAATGGATAGGAATAGACAGCTCAGATTACTCCCTAAGAACCATAAAAGAGACATTTAATAAATCTGGTGTAGCAGTAAATTATGTTGCTTTAGTCAAAGGCTAGGATTCAAAGCTTGAATAGACTCCATGTAATCCACCAATAGTAAGGAAGACATTAAATTATAAGTGGATTCTTGAACTTCAATGCATATTCTGTCTTTTATTAAATTGCCATTTGTGTTATGTGTTAGCCATGGATATCCGTCAATTATTCCAATTCTAAGAACATTACCTCTTTGATATTCACAGAATTTAATAACTTCAGCAACACTTTTATATTGATTGCCGCCAGATTGACCGATCCATTTGGCTTCTCCAATAATGTATCTGTCATTCACCTTAGCAATTAAATCTGGACGTTTAGAAACATTTTGATTCAAATCCTCTGTCAGGAATTTTCTTCCGACCTCTTCAGATTCGCCAAGAATTATAAAACCGACTGAACTCGCTTTGAACTCATTTAAGTTTTTCACTTCAAATTTCGCTCGAAGCCAATTATTGAACATTGGACCAGTTTGTTGATTAAGTTTCGGTTGAGACTCAACTCTAATAATTACCTCTTCATCTGTCATGTTATACAAAGTTTCACATATTCTGCGTATTTGAGAAGGATTTGTATTAGAAAACTTTGTCGCATTTTTAATCAAGTACCAAAATGGTTCATCATATGGAAACTTATCAAGTTGGCTCAATAACCGGATTAATTCTACATCGTTTCTATTGTTATGAGCAATTTTGATGGCTCGACGAAGTTCCTCTTTTATTCTCTCGGGTTGTGCTATTCTATAATTGTAAACTTCTCCGATTTTATCAAGATAACCGTCGCTATTAAATTCGTTTATACTTCGTCTCACCCATTCGTTAAGATGATCTAAACTTTCAGTGATGTCAATATTCCTATTTGCCATAAGTTTTTTAGTAGAGTCCTAATTTGAGCTACAATGATAGCCCAGATATTTTTGAAAAGCGAATGTATTTGCAACATAACGGTT
>JASCXY010000299.1 GCA_030012235.1 Balneolaceae bacterium ANBcel3
TGAAAATTATAGACAATTCCAATATCCTTTAAACCGGATGCTTCAATGGTTCGAACCTGGTTTTCCGGTACTCCAATCCATCCTCCGTGGTTATAAAGCGCCACGCGGCTGCCTGAAACGGAGGCGCGTTCGTGTACATGGTGGAGCAGGCCTGCGATTTTTTCTATTTTATCTGAATCCTGAAGCCCTTCATAGAACCCTTCGTCGATTCCAAGCCAGATGACGGTGGCGGTTCCGGTGGCATCAAGGGCGTCAAACACCCGGTCATGTTCCGGAAGCAGGCCATCCGAGGCCCGTTGATCCACCCATAGCCACGCGGCTTCCAGATGAATGCGGTGCTGGTTGAGAGTTTCTATTTCTTCCGGAAACTGAGGCAGATGCTCTTCCCTCCAGTCATACGCCATACGGGAGAACCCCAATTCGTTCAGCATTTCGGCCCGTTGTCGCGGTGTACGCTCTTTGCTGTCGTAGGGGATAATACACCAGGCTACGAGATTTTCCATGCCAAAAAGCGAATTACCGGTTCCTTCCGCCTCGTTTTTCGGGGATTTATCGTTGCTGTCGCATCCAAAAAGTAGTGTCATACTTAAAAAGATCCAGGCTGTTCTTTTCATGTTGTGTCTGATTTCTCCCAAAGCAGGTCATCCTGTACATTGCGCAGCGTTGCCGTTAAAAAATGACAACGCTGCGTTTGTACAAAGTATGTACTCCCGGCCTGGTATCAGCCGGGAAACGATCCTTCAACGTACCGTTTATTCGATTTCGAGTTCGTTCAGAAGGTGATGTGCCGCCAGAGCAATAAACATAAAGTTGGATGCTCCGCCTCCGAGTACATATTCGGATTGCTGCCAGAGATACGGAAACTCCTTCAATTCCGGGAAATCGGGTTGAATGAGCGCCGTACCGACGATCACACCGCCCGGAATATGGCTGTATTCCATCCGGTTGATTCCGTAAGCCGATGTCTTGGAACGGGCGCCGACGCCGGATGCATAGGACTGGTTGTTGGAGCCTGGATTCTTTCCAAGCACATAATGAACCACATTCAGCAGATAATCGATCCCAAACTCATCCGGAAATGCCCGGTGAATGAAGTATTGATTCACCGCTTCCCGCTGAAGGGTCCACCCGCGTCCCCAGAGTTGCATTTCAAACGATAATCCATACGGAGTATCGTTCATAGAGGCTTTGATATCGGCCCAATAGGCCGCGGCGGCTTCACGCATTCCCTCCGTCAGTTCCGGATCGCCGATCTCATGCACAACACGGGATACGTGCCAGCCAATACGACGGAAATGTTCGATAATAAAGGCTTTGTTGTCGATGATAAACTGCCGGTATTCATCGTCTCCGGTGGCCCGGTAGAGCTCAACGGCCGCCCGTACTTTATTAAATTGTGCCCATTGACTGTCTTCCCGTTCCATATTCCAGAGTTCAACAGCCGCAGTAAGCGCATCCTCCGCCATTTGGTCATTAAATCCGCGCATGGCATTCACGCTGGAAGCGATGTTGGCAATCGCATCGTATTCCCTGGGCGGATTTTCCTCGGTAAAGACCCATCGGTCATCGGGAAGTCCGGAGTGAGTTGCTGTGCGCTCATGGGGCTCCAGGTTCGGATCGTAGATCAGATTATCGGTCTGGCCGGAAAAGTCGCCGCCCATCACGTACTGGGTGAGGGTCGGAACGATGATTCCGCGATACAGTCGTCCCAGAGCCTGATATCCTCCCACGACGGTAAGCAAACCATGCTCAATTTGCTGTAAAATATCTGGTTTTCCGTCGGGTTCACGGATTTCCACCAGCCGAAGCTCCTGGTCAATCAGGGTATTGTCCCGAAGTACATTAAACTCCTCGTAGGCGGCACTGAGAATAAAGACCTCTCCTCCCTGGGATTCCACTCTGAAGTCTTCATCGCCGGCATCGTACCATCCTCCGCGGTTCAGTCCGGGTACGTGTTCCAGAGGCTCGAAATCGGTGAGTGTTGACGGCCCCTGAATATATCCGTCAAAGAAGTCGATATCGGTTTTTGCCATAAGGGCATCGTCCATGTGGCTGGCATCGTGCCATAGTTTGTATTTTTCCTTGACCCGCATGTGTCCCATTTGTACCGGGAGGAAGTAATCCAGCGTGGGCTGCCAGACGTTGTCGTCGTAGACATCTCTGCCGATGCGAAACACTTCACTGGTATTTTCATTCAAAACGAGTTGATACATTCCTTCTTCTTTAATCTCCGAGAAGTCAAAGTGGAAATAGCGGTACCGCAGGAAATCGCCCCACAATTCAGGAACTTCGGATTTCACCACGGAATGGCTTCCATCGGGACGAAGCTTGCGCAA
>JASCXY010000003.1 GCA_030012235.1 Balneolaceae bacterium ANBcel3
TCTCACAATCACCATGAGAACAGCCGGAACCAGCCTGGCCGGACAGGCCACCGGACCCGGTGTGATTGCCGATGTTTCCCGTCATATGAACGCCATCCTCGAAGTATCACCGGAAAAACGCACGGCACGCGTACAGCCCGGAGTTATAAGAGATCAACTTAATCATCAGCTTAAAGAGCATGGTCTCTTTTTTGCCCCCGACACTTCTACCACCAACCGGTGTATGATCGGTGGCATGGCCGCCAATAACTCCTGTGGATCGTATTCTATAAAGTATGGAACCACACGGGAACACCTCCTTGAAATTAAGGCCGTTTTGGATGACGGAAGCTTCGTCGTCTTTAAACCTTTAACGGAGAAGGAACTGAATGAAAAACGAACACTTGAAACCCGGGAAGGTGAAATCTATCGCCGTATGTACTCGCTCCTGAGAGATAACCGGAATCTGATCTTTGACAAGGCCCCACACCCCGAAGTCTTTCGAAGAAATACCGGATACGCCCTCGACAAATTGTGCGAAATGCATCCTTTTACCGAAGGCGGACGCCCGTTTAATATGTGTGAACTTCTGGCTGGAAGTGAAGGAACACTCGCTCTTTTTTCGGAATTACTGGTCTCTCTGACCCCGGCTCCTTCTCAAAAAGTGTTGGTTATTTCTCAGTTTAACCGACTGGATGATGCACTTGAAGCCACAGTAATGGCTGTTAAACACAAACCTGCCGCCGTAGAACTCGCTGATAAAAAAGTTCTGGACGCAACAAAAGGGAATCCGCTTCACCGAAGAAATCGTTTTTTCCTGTATGGTGACCCGCATGCCATTCTAATAACAGAGTTTCATGGCACAGAAAGTGACGGGGTATCTGGTAGAGCAACCGTACTCCTTGATGAACTTCAAAACTCGTTTGCAGACTCATTTCACTCGCTTTTTTTAAAAGAAGAGGAGATGAAACGAATTTGGGATCTTCGAAAAGCCGGCCTCGGCCTTCTCATGGGGCACTTGTCGGATGCCAATTCTCCTGAGTTTGTGGATGATACCGCCGTTCGTGTAGAGGATTTGCCTTCGTACATCCGGGAATTCAGGAAAATCATGGAAAAGCATGGCCTGGATTGTGTCTATTATGCCCACGCTTCTGCCGGTGAACTGCATCTTCGCCCCATTTTGAATTTGAAAACCCGCGAGGGACTGGAAAAAATGAAAGCGGTGGCTCAGGAAACCGCTGATTTGGTGAAGAAGTATCGCGGATCTCTGTCCGGCGAACACGGCGATGGCCGTTTGCGTGCTCATCTGATTGAATCAACATACGGAACCGAACTTTATCAGCTTTTTAAACAGGTGAAGGAAATATGGGATCCGGACTACCTGTTTAATAAGGGAAAAATCATCTCCCCTCCACCCATGGATCATCAACTCAGGTATTCTCCGGAATGGAAGGATATTGAGGTTCCAACCATTTTTAAATGGCAGGAAACCAAAGGTTTCGGCAAGGCACTTGAAGCGTGTAATGGTGCTGCCGAGTGCCGGAAACTTACGTTTAGCGGGGGAATGATGTGCCCTTCGTACCGTGCAACTCTGAATGAAATAGACAGTACCCGTGGCCGTGCAAATCTGTTGAGACAGCTCTTTTCCCGGGACTCAGCGGACGCTTTTTCTTCTAAGGAAATCCGGGAGGCTCTTTCTCTGTGTCTCTCTTGTAAAGCCTGTAAAACCGAATGCCCGGCCAATGTGGATATGGCGAAACTGAAAGCCGAGTTTACACATGGATGGCATGAACGTCGGGGTATTCCGGCCGATGATCGCTTTTTCGGTAACCCGTTTGGCATCTATCCGCTCGCTTCGATGTTTCCCCGCCTGACAAACTTCAGCCTGAAGAGTCGCCTGATTAAAGGGCTTCTCTCGCGTTCTATTGGCCTTGCCCCCGAACGGTCACTTCCGGATTTCGCTCCCAAATCATTTATTTCACTGCTTCGTGAGCAAGATCTCCCGTCTGTCAAACCTTCCGGAATTCCCGGGGTCGTATTGCTGGCAGATTATTTTAATACGTATCATGACCCGCAGATCCCTCTCGCCGCACTAAATCTGTTTAAACTTCTCGGTGTTCCGGTGCACGTTCAGGTTCCTTTTTCAAGTGGTAGAACACAGCTTTCCCGGGGATTGCTTAAACAGGCAAAAAGTATCGCCAAATCAAAGATTCTGGAGCTGCATCCTTTTGTACAAAAAGGGTTTCTTATCACCGGCCTTGAGCCCGGAGAGGTGCTGACTCTTCGTGATGAATACCCCGATTTTTTTAGTGGTTCGTTGCATCAAAAAGCACTGGAACTGCAACAATCTACGCTCCTGTTTGAGGAGCTTCTTTTAACGGATACGTTTCTTCCACTTCTTCAAAAGACCGTTAATGGAAACGGCCAGCCGGTGCTTCTTCAAAATCATTGTCACAGTATCCAGCTAGGTAATGAAGACGCTTTAAAGAACCTTTTTGAAGCTACCGGATATCAGCCCTCTGTATTGTCATCGGGCTGTTGCGGAATGGCCGGAAGCTTTGGTTACCAGAAAAAAAACTACGCCGTTTCTATGGATATAGGCTCTCTTGAACTGTTCCCGGCTGTTGAGAAAGCGGCTCCGGAGTCACAGATTTGTGCCCCCGGATTCTCCTGCCGACACCAGATTCATGATGGCACCGGCAGAAACCCCTCACATCCCGCAGAGATTCTATGGAAACAAAGAAACCGTTCAGAATCAGAATAACTCCCTGAAATTTCAGGGAGTTATTTCGGACTCCTTATCGACTACAACAACAGCGCCTTTGATATCAAAGGTGGGAAGCTTCACCGGTTTGGCATAGTCCATGACAGGGAGCACTTCTCCGTCTTTTTTTATCAAACGGTATTCGGCACAACGGGACCGGCCGTCGTCTACTTTTTTCAGATGCTCCCGTGCCTTATCCTGATCTTCCGGGTGAATCAGCAATTTCCAGCCATCATAGCCTCTGCATTCATCACGAGTATAGCCGGTGATCTTCAGTACATCGTCAGATACCCACTTAAACTCCGGGTTTTTCTCCTGATTAAGCGCAATCCCGTATTTAAAATCACTTTTTGTATTAAAGATCCGGTTAAAATCCTGATTTCGCTGATATAACGTCTTGAGTACTTTCTTACGCAGAGAGATATTGCTGATCTCCATCCGCATTACTTTTTCCTCTTTCAATTCCAGCGGTTTGATACTGGCTTCAATCTGAATCGGCAAGCCGCTTTTATGCTGAAGTATAAACCGATAATCCGGCTGAGAAGAAAAATCCTGCTGCCAAAGTTCTTTAAAACGGGCTTCGAGAAGAGAACCATGCTTATCCGGCATAACTTCCCAGACTTTCATCTGTGTAAGCTCTTCTTTTTCGAATCCTATGAGCTCCTGAAACGATTTATTGGCGAAACGAATGGAACCATCTGACGAAATATCCACAATGGTTCGTTTGGATGTCTCATAGAAATCATCCATCTCGATCTTGCTGTCAACCAGTGACTGCTCAACACGCTTGCGCTCCGTAATATCGTGCTGATACGAAACCCAGTGAGTAATTTTTCCATCGTGGTTTACCAAAGGATGAATATCCCACTGATTTACAAACTCGGAGCCGTCTTTCCGATAGTTGATGGTTTGACCAAAAAAGGATTTTCCTTCAATGAGGGAATCTCTGAGCCGATCCAGCGTGGCCCGATCGGTCTTGGGCCCTTGAAGTATCCGGGGAGTTTTACCTAAAACTTCTTCTTTCTTATAACCCGTCATCCGCTCAAAACCATCGTTTACATAGACAATTTTGGGGCCTGGTTTTTCAAGATCAAGCTCGGTGATAACTATAGAATCGTAGTCATTTCGAATTGCTGATTCTAATAATTTCAGTTCTTTTCGGGACCTGTCCCGTTCTTCAATGATTGACTCGACCAGATCTTTCAATGCTTCAACGGATGTTTCATCTTTGGCGTTAGCCTTGATGATTTGCATCACTTTAAAGATATCCATAGACTTGTTTTTTTTAAAGTAACAACGCAGTTTCTTATGCCTTCCAAGTAACGGCATATACAAATATGATGTAGAGAATAGATCCATTCTATCCTTATGAATCATCAATACAACCGGAATCGTTCCCAATTCGTTCCGATCAGACCAAAATTATTCTGAAGATGTGCGAAGATATTAAAGCTCCAGCTCAGACTGCCTGAAACTGGATGACTCCTTGTCTTCGTCTTTGGTCTCTCCCAAATGCTTTTCCATTTCATAACGAAGCTTTTGGATGGTCATTCCGCTGGTAAGAGACCCGTTATGAGCCACCGACACTCTTCCCGTTTCTTCGGAAACCACCAGGACCAATACGTCATTGACTTCGCTGATACCAAGCGCCGCTCGATGCCGGGTTCCAAAAACAGAAGAAATACTCGGATTCTGACTAATAGGCAAATAGGCACTCGCTGCAAAAATTTTATTGTCCCTGATAATGACAGCACCGTCATGTAAAGGCGTATCTTTGTTAAAGATAGTGAGCAGCAACTCACTGCTGACTTTAGCATCAATTTTTACACCGGAATCCACCAGGTCATTCAATGCAGTTCCTTTAGAAAAAACGATGAGCGCCCCTGTCTTGGACCTGGACAAAGATTTGACGGCTTCAATGACCTCTTCGATAACAGAAAAGGATCCCCCCCGGTCGAAGAATCTGTAAAGACTGGTATTTTGACCGATGTTATATAATAGTTTTCGAATTTCCGGCTGAAAAATGATAATGACGGCAATAACCCCCACATCCAGCATGCGTCGCAACAAGAAGTTGATCGTTGTCAGGCCGAACAAACTGACCAAACCGTTAACCAGAAATACAATGGACAGACCTATAACCACCGGAATAGCAAAGGATCCGCGAATCCAGCGGTAAAGCAACACGATAACAATGGCAATTGCCAGTGTTTCCAGCAAATCCTTAATTCCAAACTCCAGAAACCCGATCGGAAGAAACTCCAATGCTTAACTCTGTTTTAAATAATGACGTGGTTATCTTTAGAACATAATATCGTTTATTTTTTAACGTATGGAAAGCGTCAAAGTGATTTGTTTCCGGGATTTTAACGCCCGGGTTCTTCAAACGAAGATATCGCCGAATACATCTTTACCATATCTGAGGCTTCCCTGACATCATGAACACGCAAGATGGAGGCACCATTCATGAGCGCATGATAATGAGCGGCAAGTGTTCCTTGGAGTCTATTCCCTACCTCTCTGGGTCCGTTTTGACCTGCCAACACGTGACCTATAAATGATTTTCTGGAAGCCCCTGCCAAAACCGGATACCCAAATTCGGTAAAGGCCCTCAGATCGCCAATGATCTTTAGATTATGTTCTACTGTTTTACCAAAACCTATTCCGGGATCCAGAATAATCTGTTTTACCCCGCATCCGGCGGCCTGATCCACCTTTTCATGAAAGAAAGTCACTATCTCTTTAATGAGATCGGAGTAAAACGGCTGATTCTGCATGGTCTGAGGATTTCCTATGCTGTGCATTATGACCAAAATAGCCTGATATTCTGCACATAGTTCCGCCAGGCGAGGCTCAAATCGCAAACCGCTGATGTCATTTACTATATCCGCTCCGGCATCCAGCGCCTTTTTTGCTACACTGTATTTGGTGGTATCTACCGATAATAACACCTCCGGAAAGTGCCGGGCCGCATCTCTGATTACCGGGACGACCCTGGACGCCTCTTCTTCTTCAGAAACCGGAACGGCTCCCGGCCTGGTTGACTCTCCGCCAATATCAATAATATGC
Source organism: Balneolaceae bacterium ANBcel3 (assembly GCA_030012235.1). GTDB lineage: Bacteria > Bacteroidota > Rhodothermia > Balneolales > Natronogracilivirgulaceae > JASCXY01. The sequence continues at coordinate 5,813 of JASCXY010000003.1, forward strand.
GCTCCTTCGGTAGCCATTCGCTCAATGTGCTCCAGGGCTTCTTTCTCCTGTTGGAAGCGGCCTCCATCCGAAAAAGAATCCGGAGTCACATTCAAAATTCCCATGATGGCTGGTGTTGAAACAGCAAGCGCCTTGCCCGAAAGGACAAAGCGCTTGTTATCAAAACTCCTGGAGATATTATTCACCATTACCTCCGATAGGAAAATGTGACAATCCGATCAATCTTCTTTGATCATATCTGCCGTTTTCTCTTTTTCTGCCCATTCGTCGGCATCCGGAAGCGGATCCTGCTGCTCATTGATCACATTGTCATCCCACAATTCAGCAAGACGCTCGTTCAGTTCGATGTAATGCTCCCACTTTTCAGGTACTTCATCATCCGGGAAAATGGCTTCGACCGGGCATTCAGCGACACAAGCATCGCAATCTATACAATCGTCCGGGCTAATGGCAAGAAAGTTTGGCCCTTCACGAAATGCATCTACGGGACAAACCGCAACACAGTCCGTATATTTACAATTCACGCATGGTTCAGCAACTACGTATGTCATGTTTAATTCCTTGCTTGTTAATTAATTGAAAACTGACTTATCCTTATTGGATTTATACGATAATAAAAAATCCTTTACTTCTTTCAGACGCTAATTTATTTGATAAATAAGACAGATTCAATCCAAATAAAAGAAAAGCCTCGGGTTATTTGGATTCTCTGAGAATCCCTTTCAAAACTTCCAGGGAACCGTCGTTCTCAGCCGGTTCAAGGCCCAAAAGCTCACACACCAGCTCGTAAATATGAGTCAGCTCAAACGGCGGGATGGTTTTTCCGGAAACGATATCAGGGCCCATTGCCATAAATATAGTTCGCATTGCCGGCTCGCGGTGATCCCATCCATGATTCCCGGCCAAAATGCCGCGGCGCTCAAAAAAGGGCCGGCTGGTTATGCTCCAGGGCAGATCTGCAACCATAATGATCGGAGGAGTCCTTCGATGACTTCCTATCCGAAACTCTTCCGGCAGCTGATCTTTTTTATATACCCGGTAATGTTGCTCCGATGACTTCAGAGCCTCATATACTTCTTCCTTCTTTCCATCTTCGGGTACAATCATGGCAACGGCTCCCCATCCGACCACACGTACATCCCCCAGATCGATGACTTCATCTAAAAAAATCAGCTTCTCCTCAGACAATGCCGCCATTCCATGATCAGAAACAAAAAGAATATTGGTATGTTCATTGAGTCCATGAACACGAAATTCCTCCAACAAATACCCTATCACTTCATCCATTTCTGCAATCGCTGCGGTCATCTCATCGCTGTCCGGCCCGTACCGGTGTCCATATGAATCCGGTTTACTGAAATAGAGGGTTACAAAACCCGGACGCTCTCCCGGTGCGGAAGACAACCAGGTAACGACAGAATCCACTCGTTGCTTATAGGGCAAACTACCATCGTACGGATACCATCTGGACGGACGTATTCCTGAAATCTCGGCCTCACTGCCCACCCAAAACATAGATGCCGTCCCGACTCCCTGCTTTTCTGCAGTGACCCAAAGCGGCTCCGCCTCGTACCAACGCCCTTTTACGATTTCATCCCGATTTCCCAGGCTGAACGTGGCATCCCATTCCGGATCGTACATCGTATTGGATAAAATGCCATGGTTTTCAGGATACATCCCGGTTACAATGGAATAGTGATTCGTGAAGGTCATGGTCGGAAACACCGGTATCATATATTCCGCCGATACACCCTGTTCTTTAATCCAGTCGAAGTGAGGTGTTTCCGTTCGCTCAAAGTATTCCGGCATAAATCCGTCTATGGAGATAAGTAACACCGAATGCTCTTGTGAAGCTGAAACCGATACCGATAACAGCAATGCAATGATCAGACTGTACAAGTGTTTCATTCGAACCCTGGCATAATTGTTCTGTGGATTTTCAGCCTTATATCGTACACATCTAATGATAGTTTACTATATTTACAAGGCCAGACAGACCTGCTCCGTCAGACAGTACCTTCCGGAAGGACTTACATTTAATATCCATAGTTTTGCGTACAATACACACACATGCCTGGCATTTATAAACTTTATGTGCAACTTCTGACAAATATTTACATCTCTCTACTACTCTTTGACTTTTTTAAACCTCCTAACCGCTTTGTTGTTGAAATGCGAAAAACGGCTATACCTTTTCTTTTTCTTTTCATCTTTACCCTTGGAACGGTTGAAAGCTATGCTTCAGACCAGAATAAAGGGGTAGGTGTCTTAATCGGAGATCCAACCGGAATCAGTTTTGCCCTGCGCACCCAAACCGACCGGGCCTTTGCCGGTGGACTGGCATGGTCTTTCAGAGGCCATTCCACCATGCATTTCCATCTGGACTACCTTTTCTATCATCATGGGATCATCCCTGTAGAGAAGGGTTCATTGCCCCTTTACTATGGATTAGGAGGAAGGCTGCGCTTTGGAGATACGGACAAACTTGGAATTCGGATCCCTCTGGGAATCGCCTATCAATTTGAAAATGACCCGATTGAGCTCTTTTTTGAAATCGTACCCATTTTAGAGTTGGTGCCAGGTACAGCACTTTCAGGAAATGCTGCGATAGGTATCCGCTATTACTTTTGATTCCGGTTTGTGGCTCAGGCCGGAACTTTAAAATGGCTCCCCTCTTTGGCCAGTTCAGCATGTATTCCGAGATCTTTGACCATTTCTTTGAGTTTTTCTGAGATCTGGTCCAGTTTTTCATCGGTTGAATCCGGATCAAAGTGGGTTAAAAACACATGGCGAATGTTGTTCTTTTTTGCAGTTTCAACAACTACTTCCCACGCCGAATGTCCCCAGTTTCGTTTCTTTTCATACTCTTCACGATCGTATTGTGCATCGTGAATGAGAACATCCGCATCTTTAACGAACTCATCAAATTGACGCAAGAAAGGATCTCCTTCTCCATTAGAGTCTACATTGGCCATGCTCAGTTCGTTATCAGGACAGAAAACAATCGTCTTTTTCCCAATAGTAATCTTATATATGGCCGTTTCCACCGGATGATTTGCAGACATGTACTGAATACTGTATCCCTCGTACTGTTGCTGAGCATGCGACTGTACATGGTACTCCAGTTTGGCCTGAAGCATTTGCGATGTCACGGGGAAATACGTATAGGACATCTGATCCAGCAGAACTTCTTTGGTATTGCCTTCCATTTGAGGCGGCATATGGATATCAAACCGACTGTCCGGTACATAGAGTGGTTTGAAAAACGGAAACCCCTGAATATGATCCCAATGGGCATGAGTGAAAAAAATGCGTCCATTTAATGGCTTGCCTGAAGCTAACAGCTCATTGCCAAGCGCCCGGATCCCTGAACCTGCATCAAGAATTAACAATTTTTTTTGTCCAGGGATAAGGATCTGCAAACAGGTAGAGTTACCTCCGTATTTTGTGTACTCTTCTCCAGGACAGGGTGTTGACCCACGCACTCCCCAAAAGATAATTTCTATACTATCGCCAAGTATCTCATCAATCTTATCCGCAAAGAGGCCGTAATCCATCGGTTTGTGGAAAAAGTCTGTAACCCCGGATGAAAGAGCAATTTCTTTTTCAACAGGATAATCCCTGGTCGTAAGCACAAGTATAGGAATACCCGTCAGGTCTTTGTCGTCTTTCATGAGCTTGCACAAGTGCAGGCCGTTTCCATCCGGAAAGTGCAGATCCATAATGATCAGATCAGGTTTTACCCTTCTTGCACATTCAATAGCTCCCTCATAACTGTTGTGATGAGCAAAATCATACCCTTTTTTTTCGAGAAAAGAGCCTACCAATTCACACAAAGTGAGGTCGTCCTCAATCATGAGGATCATAATATCTTTTTCGCTTCCGGATACCGCCATTTATATCCTGTTGCGGACATGAGTTCCGTCATGGCCTGGGTTGCATGTTAACCTGTGATTTCTACAATGGTAGAATCAGGCAAATATCATGCCTGACTCCCGTCATCCGACCTTAATTCTTCAAGTTTTTTCTGCTTTTTTTCTAATTCTTTTTGAGCTTTGTCGATTTTCTTCTGTACATCCTCAATCAAAGCATTTCCCTGTCCTCCAGGATTAATGAAGGTCATGGTATCTTTGTACCGCAATATTTCTTCCTGAAGCTTATCGCATTCCTTCTTAAGCTTAAAAAACTCATCACGAGGCCCTTTTTGTTCTTTTGAAACACCGGAGGCCTGTGCCGGAGCCCCTGTTCTGGACTCTTTTCTGGCTCTCTGATAAATTACATCACAGGCCAGTTTATACTCTTTATCCAACTTGCTTTTTTTCTTTATCGGTACGAATCCAATTTCTTTAAAAGCATCCTGAAGTTCACGGGTTTTCTGAACAGCCTCTTTGGGGTCATCTAAATCCGCCAAAGCCTCTATTTGCTTAACAATCTCCCTTTTCTGGTCGTAGTTCTTTTTCTGCTCTTCCCGAACTACTTTATAGTGCGAACGACGGTTTTCATAAAACGCATCGAGTGCGGATTTAAACCTTTTCCAGGCTTTACCCGCTTTTCTTCTTGGAATCGGTCCAATCTTTTTCCATTCTTCCATCAGGCCGTCCAGCTCCCGGGACGTTTCATTCCAGCTGGTACTGTCCTTCAGAGACTCCGCTTTTTCACAAAGAGCCAGTTTTTTCTCCAGGTTTTGTTGCTCCTGGCCTTTAATTACTTCCTGATTTTCACTTTTTACCTTATTGAACTTTTGGGTCGCTTCATTAAAACGCTCCCACAGTTCATCGTTTTTATCTTTAGGCCCCGCACCGATTTTTTTCCATCTTTTGTGCAGGCCATTCATCTCACGAACCGCTGTAGCTAAATCCTTTTCTTCCAGTAAAGCTTCCGCTTCTTCACAAATCTTTTCTTTTTTCCGAATATTCCGGACGGTCTGCTTTCTGAAGGCTTCGTTATGTTCAAACTTCTTGTCAAAGTAATCATCCCGAGTCTTTTTGAACTTGTCCCAGATTACATCCGACTGCTCAAGAGGCACATGTCCGATTTTTTTCCACTGACGGGCAAGTTCTTCAACTTCTATATCCAGCTTGTCCCAGTTTTTAGTATCCGGCCCGCTAGATGAAACCAACAAAGACATTTTGTCCAGTATAGCCAGCTTCCCTGCCAGGTTTTCTTCTTCTTTCTGAGCCTTCTTGACCAGCAACTCAACTTTCTTCTCGTTGAATTCGTCCATCAGCTCCTGAAACTTTTTGTCTTGCTGATCTGACTCAGCATCGGCCGGGAATACTTTGATATTCTCCCAACGGTTAGAAATGGAGTTAATTTCTTTAAACGCCTGCCATTTCTTCTTATCTATAATTTCCTGCAACTGACCCAGTAATTCAGCTCTTTTTTCAACATTGGCCTTTTTTCGCTCTTTGCGTTTCTCTTGCAGCTCATTTTTAACCGCAAAGATTTTTTGCTCCACGTTATCAAGAACAGCCATCAATTCCTGATACCCTTTTTCCGATGAAAGGCCTTCTTCGGCTCCTGCAATTTCATCCCACTTGAAGCGGACATTATCCAACTCATGCTTTGCCTGTTGCCAGTTTTCTTCAACAGGCAAACTCAATAACCCTTTCACTAATTCCGCTATGGGTTCAAGTTTTTCAGAATATTCAGGCAACACCATTTCCTGGTCTTCTTTGTCTTCAACTGCAGACTCCTGGGCGGGTTCTTCCGTTTCTTCTATGGAGGATTCCTGATTCAATTCTTCTGTGGATGGATCTTCTTCTTCCGGAACCACTTTGGCTTTATCGTCAGACGACACTTCCTGAACTTCCTCTTTTTGCCCTGCCAATCCCTTTTGTTTTTGCTTCGCATCTTCAATTTTAGTCAGAAGCGCAGAAAAGTCTCCAATAGATCTGGACTTAACCACATCTTCACGAAGTTCTTCCAGCTTATCTATGACACTCTGCGAAGGTTCTTCTTCGATCAGGATCTTCAGTTGTTCAGAAACGTATTTTTCCAATGCCTGAAACTCTTTCTCAAAATAGGCCACCGCTTCTTCTGCCTCTTCGGATGAAACTTTGGTTAGCTCATTTCCTGAGAAAAATGCATTGTCTTTTTGCCGGACGTGACCGTCAGCGGTTACTATAGAAAACTCTTTTTCCATCAATTCCACAGTATTCACAATTTAATATGTACTGGTTTATCAATGATAACTACATGCTATCATATCGCTCTAACTATTATAATCGCCCTTGCATCTTCATAAAATGCCTTATAAATACTATTGGCCCTATGAAGATAGGTAACCGGACTCTGCCGGACATGTTTGAATGTGCACGTTTTTTTAAGCACACTGCTGAAGCCGGGCAATTGATAAAGTTAGCTTATCAGAATAATAAAAACCAACGGAATAATAAATACCTGAACAGGATGAATTGTTGATGTTTACTTTTTTTTCATCGCTATCCCACCTACAAACATCGATATCGACAGCGGCAGCCATTTTGAAAATAAATATGCGCCCCATAAAAAAGCTCTTGATACCGCCATCTTTTTATTACCTGCAAGTGCCTTCAACCCTTTCAGAGCAACCGACTGAGGGGATTGCAACCCCCGGAAAGCAGCCTTCTTTTTGCTGATTCCGGCCACTCGTAAAAATTCAGTATCTACCGGCCCGGGACACAGAACAGATACATGCACGTTATTTTTTTTGACTTCTTTCCGAAGGCTGAGCGAAACGTTGATTACAAATTGCTTGGTGGCTGAATACACAGAGAAGTAAGGAATAGGTAAAAAACCAGCCATCGAAGCAATATTCAATACTCCTCCCGAACCTTTCGCCAACATATCAGGTATTAAAAGCCTGGTTAAAATGACCAGGGATTGCATATTAACCTGCATCATATCTTCGTATTGCTCCAGTTTGCCATCTTCAAAACGGCCATTGTATCCAAACCCAGCGTTATTGATCAGTATATCAACGCTGAGCTCTCTTTCAGCCAATTCCCGGACAAGCTCTTTTGGCCCCTCAGGATCCGATAAATCGCAGACAATGACATGCACCCTGACTTTATCATCGGTAGATAGTTCTTCGGCGATGCTTTTGAGCCGCTCTTGTCTTCGGGCCGTTAAAATCAGCTCCGCACCAAAAGAAGCCAAAAGCCGGGTAAAGGAGATCCCTATTCCGGAAGAGGCTCCGGTAACCAACACTTTTTTTCCCTTATAGTACTGCTTAACCTTTGAATTCATAGCAACAATAACGTTTTAAGGATGCGGTCAACCGAATATCGAATTCGATCTGTTCGGTAAATGGGGCCGGTATTTTTTTTTGATATCGTTTCATTTGGAAGCTAAAAAAAACAGATTCACGCATTAATCATTTTTTCAATTTTCCGATAACTACCGTAACTCACAACATCGTCTTTGAGTTATCTGTTTTTCCGTATCAACATATTCTTATTACCTTAAAAAGAATAACCGGTTTAATAAAAAGGTAAGGAAATAAAATCGTTTTTCTTCCATATCTTCATGTTATTATATCATCTGTCCTGTTTCTTGTGTGGGTTTTATGTAAATGCTGCCGTTAACACAAGTACTATTAATTTGTTGTAAAGATGGAACGTGCCTGCGGAGATTATACCATTTTAGTTGTTGAAAACAACAAACTGCATCTCGAGTTATTACTGAGCATCCTCAATGAGAGGGATTACAGAATTGCCGCAGCTACGACCGGTCCTAAAGCCCTGAAAATCTGTAATGAAATCCTCCCGGACCTGATCCTTATGGATGTTCATATGCCCGGAATGGATGGCTTTGAGACGGCCGAACAACTATTAACCAGCGAAAGAACTCAACACATCCCCATCCTGTTTACTTCGACCCTTTCAGATAGTAAAAATGTCGTGCGGTGTTTTGAAGCCGGTGGTGTGGATTACATCAGCAAACCTTTCAAGAAAGAGGAACTTCTTGCCAGGATTCATACCCACCTGTCTTTAAATAAACTGAGAGAGCAACTGGTTACCGACAGAGATAACCTGACGTCTATTCTGCACAATATGCTTCCCTCCAGGCTAATAAATACACTTAAATCAGGGCGCTTTCCAAAACCTGAATCTGTGGATAACGCCGCCGTGTTGTTCACAGACTTCAAAAACTTTTCCAAATTAAGCCATCACATAGGCTCTCGTGAAAGCGTAGAACACCTCAACCTGATTTATTTTGCCTTTGACGAAATCGTGGAGTGCTTCGGCCTGGAACGGGTCAAAACCATTGGAGACGCCTATTTTGCTGTCGGTGGAATCAATACCACACCGGAAAACATTTTTCTAAGCCCTGTTTTGGCTGCCTTAAAAATGCAGGAGTTCATTTCTTATTATAACGCTATGAGAAGTGACTTTCAGTGGGAGCTGCGGGTCGGTGTTTGTACCGGACCGGTAACTTCCGGCATTATAGGTTATCAAAAAATAGCCTATGACGTTTGGGGAGATACCGTAAATCTTGCAAACCGGCTGGAAAACCGATGTGAACCCGGCCTGGTTGCCATTCCGGAGTTTGTCTATGAACGCATCAAGCCACATATCACAACATCTCATATGGATGTTATTGAGTCCGGCGCCTGGGGATCCGTACATCTGTACCAATGCAATGGATTTTCCAGGGACCTTCCCGACTTGCACAAACATCTGTATGAAAGCATTAACCCGAAATTAATGCTGGAAGAGGCCTCAAATAAAAAAAGCATCCTTGGGAAAATCTTTTCTCTGGCCCCCTCCCAAAATCAAAACGGCCATTAGTCTCCGGATCCGTTGGTCTTGTACAAGTGGACATCTCTCTGCGGAAAAGGAATCGTAATCCCTTCTTTATCAAACCGCTGTTTGATCTTTTTAGTAAGATCCAGTTTGGTAGCAAAGAAATCCACCCGCTTTGTCCAGGGCCTGACCCAGAGATCTACAGAACTGTCACCCAACTCACCTACCGCCACAAGAGGCTCCGGTTCCTTAAGTACCCGTTCCTCGGCAGATAACTCTTCTTTGATAAGCCGGATAGCTTTGTCAATGTCATCTGTATAACTGATACCAAAAACCATATCCACACGCCGGGTTTCGTTGCGCGAGAAGTTCATGATCTCTGCACCCCAAATCCTTGAGTTGGGAACAATAATGAAAATATTGTCAAGGGTATGCATTTTCGTCATGAAAAGCCCAACTTCATCCACAATTCCTGTAATACCGGTAATGGATACAAAATCGCCTACTTCAAATGGACGAAAAGATAACAGCATAACCCCGGATGCAACATTGGACAGGGTTCCCTGCATCGCCAAACCTATGGTCAGGCCGGCCGCACCAAGCAAGGCGATCAGACTGGTCGTTTCAAATCCAAACTTAGAGAGTACAGCGAGTAACGTTGCCGCAAGAATAAGTATGCGAACGATCTTGGCCAATAGCGGGGTAAGCGTACTGTCCATTTTTTCGGTCTTCTCGCCCCACCTTTTTATACGCTTATACGCCCAACCGGCTATAAGCCAGCCCAATACAAGCATGACAACAGCACCGATAATGTCAAACCCATACGGTATGACCTTCTCGGCAACTACTTCCTGAATATCGATTTCGTTCATCATTCCCTCCTGTTAATACGTTTAAGTCCAGCGGCTCGTCGGTTTATTTTCATGTATATCATAGCATACAGCCCTGGCTAGTTTCAAAGGATGTATGTGATGCACTTTGTCGCTTTTTGTACATACAAAAAAAGCAGGCTTGATAAAGCCTGCTTTTCTGTAAAAGGCCGGATACTTATTGCAGATGGCTCCTGAGCATCCAGGCAACTTTGGAATGCACTGAAATTCGTTCTATCGCTACGTCCATGGATGCCTCATCTCCAGCTTCATCACATAGGGGCAACACTTTTTGTGCGGTTCGAACTACCGCCTCGTTGGCCTCCTGAAGCCGTTTTAGCATCGTCTTTGCATCAGGAACATCTTCCTCTTCCACGATGCTTGTAATTTTTGAATAGGCTTTGAAGGAACCCGGAGCAAAATGTCCCAATATCCGGATCTGCTCCGCTATAACATCAATAGCTTCCGCCAGTTCGGTATACTGCCCCTCAAATAACTCATGCAGAGGCTGAAAGTTCATACCTGTCACATTCCAGTGATAATTGTGCGTTTTAAGGTACAGCATATAACTATCTGCAAGCAGGTGGCTTAAAGCCTCTGCGATCTTCTCTCGCTGCTCAGCAAGGATTCCAATATTTACGTTTGAGTCTGTTTTCCCAATCATATCACTCATAACACGATTTTTTTTATTAATAGATGTCTGATACTTCTAATTAACTCAATAACGAAAAGCTCTCTTATTTCGTTCTGTTTTTAAAATAGACAAGCAATCGCTTAAGGTCTTTCGGAATCGGAGCTTCAATACAAATCACCCGCCCGGTAGCCGGATGAACAAATTCAAGCCTCGATGCATGAAGCGCCTGACGGTCAATCAGCGGTTCGTCTTTTTCTCCTTCTGCATAATGGCGGTCTCCAACCGTTGGATGGCCTATTTCGCTTAACTGAACTCGAATTTGGTTTTTTAATCCCGTATCCAGTGCAATTTCCAAAAGAGACGCCCCATTGTATTTTTCAATCACCCGATAATTGAGCCTTGCTCTGGTTCCGGAGGGATCCTCTTTTGAGACGACAACATTCCTGAACCCCTCTTTGATTCTTTTAAGATAATGAATCAATTCATCTTCTTCTTTTTGGGGCACCCCCCGAACCAACGCCAGATATATTCGGGCAGGCTCATGATTTCGAAACTGAGCAATGAGCGGATCTCTTGATTTCCTGTTTTTTGCGAACAAAACCACACCTGAAGTGTAGCGGTCTATCCGGTGTACCGTATGCGCTTTCCTTTTAACATCATCAAGATAATGCTGAACCGCCTCCAGTAAATTGTCGGATTTCATTCCTGGTACGGGTACCGATAACACTCCCGGAGGTTTGTTCAAGGCAATTACATCGCGATCTTCATACAGAATATCTGCGCTAATACGTGAATTGATGCGTACAGATGTTTTCTTTTTCATATCTAAACCTTACACAAAGGGGACTATGAGGGCTTTAGGTCTTCTTCAAAAACTTACTGAATTCTTCGATTTTATTTGAAGAAAGTGAGAAGCCCGTTTGCCTATTTATTTGAGTTTCCCTCTCTCTTATTTTTTCCACAATGGCATACATGCCTGTTTTCAAGTACTTCCAACGTCTGAGTATCTTCGGGGAAAAGAGACCGACTGTACGCAAGCGTCTGAGCCGCTTCCTCTTCTTTTCCCATTTTCGCAAAAAGCCCGGCCTTATTTCTCAGAACCAGAGGCGTTTCTCCTCCAAATTGGATAATGGACTCCAAAATATTCTCCGCCTCTGCATATTTTTCCTGTAATACCAAAACATCGAATAGCTCATTTAATAAACCGACATGATCCGGCCAGCTGGACAAAGCTTGTCGATACTTTTCTTCTGCTCGTGCAATATACCCCGTCATGGCATACACAGAGCCTAGCATGAACAAAGCAAAGGTCCGGTCATCGTCACGGGCCTGCGTCAGAAGGTCTTCAACCTGGCTTCCCACTTCTTTTAAATCGCCTGTCAACCGATAACTTTTTCCCGTTTCACCCAGGGACTCCGCCTCTGAAAGCCGGTCTGAAAGATCTACAATCTTTTCTGAGAGCTCCAGCAACCGGAGTTTTAAATCTGCCTTTTGACCACTCATGTAGGAAAACCCGATGGATATAATACGCTCAAGTCCAACAATGTCAGGATAAGGTCAACTCAACGTCGTGAACATTACGAAGTATCTGTTGTGCGTTTTGATCCTTGTTCTGCATTACACGGTGTTCCAGATTGGTTACAAGCGACGCTCTGGATTCCTCAAATGCATTTTCTTTGGCTCGCTTATCCGAGGTAGTCCGAATAATGACGTAAATATCATCCGCCCGTATCACGCTATATAAGCCATCATCATTACAGGCATGAGAGCGAAGTTCCTCATACTTCTGATAGAGCGCAGGAAAATCCGTTGACTTCTCGGCTTTGTCCACGATAACTACATCGTCCATTCCCTCCGCACTAAGCGGAATATGGCACAGATAAAAATATTTTTGCTGATAGAGCATAGACTGTTTATTTATGGTTCAATGAAATCAGACAGATTATCAGCGTTTAGCCTTGCATGCTTCTGATTCCACGTACAATTCGTTCAATCACCCATCTTATTCTACGTTTGCAACGGTCCTGTTTCATCCGTTCTGTGCATAACGGTTCTTCTTTTTTCCAAGACAGAAGATATAAAAAGATTCAAAGTATTTCACGTAGACTCTCTCAGCCATTGCTGTATAATTTCAAATACGCGCTCCACATCTTCTATATAAACGGACTCGTTTTTCTGATGATACGGATGAATCGCAGGTTCAATGGCAAGGGAAGGAACAGGATTTCCTCCATTTTTATTCAAATGCAACCCATATTGTAAATAGTCATTGTGATTATTAGCCATTCGTATTCCAGGATCTATGGAGAGTAGTTCATCACACATTTTAAGCGTATGCTCTTTCTCTTCTTCGGTTACAACAGCGTTCGTAAACTCCCAGTGCGAACTGTACAGAGCAACACCCGGCTGACCTTTAAAAAGCGGTGTGGTATCTATGGTAATCACACATTTTGGAACCATATCGTGCTCCAGCAAATACTCTGATATTCTTTTTGCCCCCAGTCCATGAGAATATCCCTTTCCTTCATTTTTCAGCAAGTGCGGATGATGTTTCAGTCCATAGCTTTCTTCCATCTCTGAAAACAACAACAGCAACGGTGGAAAGTCGTCGGACTGCGACTGTAGAGCCATCGCTATACATATCGCCAACCCAACTGCGTCATCCATCTGGCCTATGGCTTTTTCCGGTGTAATCTGGACCGGCAACGTGCTCGGAGGATGTTCTCCAAAATGATTTATTTTATCCAAATGCGCTGATAGTGCCACCGGCTTTTTATCAGCGTTTCCCGGAATCACTGCAATCAGGTTATTATCCGGAACATGGTGCCACTGAATATGCTCTATCGGCTTAAGGTGCTCTTTGATCATGGGATGGATGACTTCTTCCCAGGAGGAAAATGATGGCACAGAAGCCAGATTTTTCACAAGATGTACAAGATCGTTCATCGAAATATCGGATTATAGTGTTTACGTACCATTCTGAACGGCACAATTCATGGCTTGTTGCTCATGTTTTGTATCGGCAAAACCCTAAAATGGTATTCTTTTATATATTTTTACAACCTTTGAACAAAAACAGACTGCATTGTGGTTACAGGATGATATGTATTTTTCGGAATTAATGATTTGTTGCATATCTTAGTACGTGGACGTATTTTCGATAGTCAAAGCGTTTCCAACCATATAGATTTATTCTCATTTAATCGCAGCAATAACATGCATATAGATACACGAAACAGGATTATCAGTGGAGTTCTGGCGGTCATTATTATTGTTCTCGCTTGGGTATTATATGATTCCATTGTATCTCCCTACGAAAAAATTGAAAAACAAAGAGCTGTTACAGAGCAGGTACGGCACCGAATGAGCGTTGTTCGTGATGCCCTTGTTGAGCATCAGCGTAGAAATAACGCCTTCCCGGAATCATTGGATGACCTTGTTAATTGGTTAAAAACAAACGACGAAATGGTAGAGCGTGGCTCCGAATTATTCCCTTTTTTGCCACCTCATGAATACAATCCGGACTCTTTGATTTACTCTCCCAGAACCGGCAACCGTTTTAATTATACATTAAACGACACTCTTCGGCCGAATATTTACCTTCTGGAAGACCCGGATACAGATGATGCCATTGGATCTTTGGAGCGAACCAATCTTCTGAATGCCACAAACTGGAACTAATCCGTGAATCATGTCGGAGACCGGTGCGCAACTTGGAATTAATTTAGACGCGAACAAGCTTTTTTACGCGGTCTCCACTCCAGATACACAGGGTGTTCTCTCCAGAATCGGCTCCGTCGACTTTTCTTTCGATCTGATTGATTCCCTTACTTACAGGGATCCGGAACGTCTATCCGGTATTTCTAACACGGTCCAGAAAATTATCCGGGAGCACGGAGTTAAACAGGTTCATTTTTTAACACCACCCGGGTTTGAGTGCTGGAGCATCCTTCCACGTTCCGTATTTGATATCGAAGATGAGCGCAGAGCACATCTGAATGTCCTTACCCAGGGCACACGATTTGAAAGAGCAGCGGCCAAATGGCATGAATTGAGCAACCGGGACTTCCGCCTTCTTTCCCTCTCACGGGAAGAGCAACGTGAAGCTCTACATTCCATGGCAGATAAGAGTTGTAAGACCCGTTTGTTTTCGGAATTTGAAGTAAGTAAAGCCTGGCTTAATCATATAGGCACAAACGGATCTTATCTGGTCATTTCTGCTTGCAGTCGTGTAGTCACGGTAACCTCCTTCCTTTTGGGAAAGCTTAGAGCCGCAACTTTTATCAAACTGGAGGATATACACGACCTTCCGTACCTTTGGCTGCAATATGCCTCTCACCTTCCCTGGATGAAGGGCTTTCATGACAATATCTGGCTCTACGGGAGTCAATCCGACCGGATTATGGAGTCTTTGAAACCATATATCGATCCGGGCTCAGAAATCGCTGCCATCGACCGCCTGGAAACCATGAATATGAATTGCTCTGAAAATACGTTTAGTTTCTCCCTGGAGCGCGCCTTCGCTTCCATTATCCTTGCAGGAACTCCATGCGAATCATAACCGGAACACTGAAAGGACGCCGTATTACGGTGCCAAAAAATACAGAGATTCGTCCGACCTCTGACCGGACCAAAGAGAGTATCTTTAATATTATCGACGCCCGCAGTAACCTGAACCGGGCAACGGTGCTGGATCTGTTTGCCGGCTCCGGCAACCTTGGCTTTGAGGCCATTTCCCGTGGCGCCGCTCATGTCCTTTCTGTAGAAGCTTCTTTCAAAGCCGTTGAGCATATTGAAAAAACCGCTGAGCTTTTCGGTGTGAAACAGCAGATACAAGCTTTGTGCTCAACCGTCGAACGCTTTCTAAGCGGCCCTTCTACCCCGTATGATTTTATTTTTGCCGATCCACCGTACGATTACGAGCATCTGCCCGACTTGCCTGATCTGATTCTTGGCGAGAGCTGGCTTAAACCCGGTGGATGGTTTCTACTTGAACACGACAAACGGTATTCGTTCGCAGAACACCCGAATTGTGTTTTTTCCAAGCCATACGGAAGAACCATCGTTACCATTTTTATGGCCGCCAGCCCCGAAGATTAACTCCACCTGTCTTTCTCCCGAAGCATCCCCTCGTTACGGCGCTTTTCATTTTTAAACTCTTTCGTATCTTGATGGATACCGTTTAACCTTTGACATGGCTCAGCCTATACTCTCATGAAAGTTATCTATCCGGGCTCTTTTGACCCCATCACATACGGACACCTTGACGTACTTGAGCGGGCAACCAATATGTTCGACAAGGTTCTGATCACCATCGCTGTAAATACCAGAAAAAACAGCGTTTTCACCCCGGAAGAACGTTCTGAACTGATCCATGAAAGCATTTCTGGGGAACCCTGGTTTCATAAGGTTGAAATACATCAGTTTTCCGGACTACTGGTAGATTTTGCCCAAAAAAATAATATTAAAACCCTTATTCGGGGGGTCCGTCAGTTTTCAGATTATGAATATGAGTTCCGCATGGCTCTTATGAACAGAAAGTTAAATAAAGACATTGATACTCTGTTCCTTATGCCCAGAGAAGAGCTGACCTTTGTGTCCGGTTCCCTGGTTCGGGAAATAGCCTGCTGGAAAGGGGATCTTAGCCCATTTGTCCCCGTAAACGTAGCCAAAGCACTTATGGATAAGTTTTCATGATGAGCTGATGTTTATTATCCACATCCTCTCTTTGGTCTAATCTTTTTCGAATTTTGTAGCCATATGGCTACAAAATTTGTATATTTACATGCTTTTTAGGACGTAGAAAATATACAATATCAATCAGATAAGCATACTATTATGATCGCTCAACGTTTACAGGTGATTGCACCCTCAGAGACTTTGAAAATATCCGGCAGGGCAAAAGAACTGCAACGGGAAGGAAAATCCGTCATTTCTTTAAGTCAGGGTGAACCGGATTTCAAAACACCCGAACATATTTGCGATGCAGCAATTAAGGCCGTTCGGGACGGCCATCACGGTTATACCATGAATCCGGGAACACCGGAACTTCGTGAAGCTATTTGCAAAAAACTTAAGGAAGAAAACGGACTGGATTATACTCCTGCACAAATCATCCTTTCCAATGGTGCGAAACAATCTATTGGTTTTGCTCTTTATGCTACACTGGACAAGGGAGATGAAGTAATTATCCCGGCACCATATTGGGTTTCCTATCCGGAAATGGTAAAACTGGCCGAAGGTACACCGGTAGTGGTTTCAACGGCCTTTGAAAATGATTATAAAATGACGGCAGAGCAGCTTAAAGAAGCGATCACGCCAAAAACTAAAATGCTGATCCTTTGCTCTCCTTCTAATCCAACCGGAAGCTGCTACTCCAAAGACGAACTGAAGGCACTGGCCGATGTTCTTAAGGATCATCCCAATATCCTTATTCTCTCGGATGAAATTTACGAGTACATTGTATTTGACGGAGAGCATGTGGGCATCGCTCAGGCCGCTCCTGAACTTAAAGACCGTGTGCTCCTCATTAACGGCTTTTCTAAAGGATTTGCCATGACGGGATGGAGATTAGGATACCTTGCTGCCACCACGGATATCGTAAAAGCTGTTGGGAAAATTCAAAGCCAGCTGACTTCTGCTCCCTGCACCATCTCACAAAAAGCCGGAGAAGCAGCCTATCTTAGTCCCCGTGACTCGGTAAAGAAAATGGTAGAAGCATTTCGTGAGCGCCGGGCATACCTGGTTCAGGCACTGAACGAAATTGAAGGTGTCAAATGCTTTAACCCCGGTGGTGCTTTCTACGCATTTCCTGATATTTCAGCTTATCTGAATTCAAAAACACCTTCCGGTGATGAAATCAAGACAAGCACAGATCTGTGTATGTTCCTTTTGGAAGAAAGAGGCCTCGCGGCTGTCCCGGGTGATGCGTTTGGAGAGCCCAGTGGCATCCGTCTCTCGTATGCCGCTTCCATGGAACACCTTCAGGAAGCCATTAAGAGACTAAAAGAAGGCCTTGCGGCTCTGTCCAAATAAACTTTTTACGTAATGAAGGCGTTTTAGTCTTTGATTTATGAACGAGAAAACACATAAAAATGCCAACATATCAGTATAGAAGGGAAGACGGTTCTACCTTTGAAATCATCCAGAAAATATCCGAAAGTGCACTGAAAACATGTCCACAGACAGGTCAGAAGGTTGCCAGGATTATTTCAGGTGGTGCCGGAGTCGTATATAAAGGCGATGGGTGGTACGTAACGGATTACAAAAATAAATCCAACGGATCATCTTCGCAAAGTGGATCCAACGGCAACTCAGCATCCGGCAGTTGCTGTTCCACCAATGATTCAAGCTGTAAAGCAAAAGCAGAAACATCTTCTTGATGTTTCTGCTTTCTACTTTTTGTGAAAGAGAGTGACCGCCATAGAACCGGCAGCCTGGGAGAAAAAAGAGCCTGCGAATATCTCCGGGAAAAAGGCTATATCATCATAGAAACCAATTACCGGTTTATGAGGGGAGAAATCGATATCATCGCTTCTACCGACAGAGAACTTGTTTTTATTGAAGTAAAAAGCCGAACTTCATCGCACTTTGGCTTTCCCGAAGAAAGCGTCGATACCAGAAAAAGAAAACAGCTCTTCAAAGTGGCGGAAGCCTGGATTCATGAAAGAAAAATGACGGGATCACCGGTTCGCTTCGATGTAATCTCCATTTTGCATCCTGCCAAACCGGAAGAACAGATTTCGCATATTGAAGGAGCATTCTGGCGACTTTAATTCTTCACCTGCTTCTTTTTAACGGGATGCAGAAATACCTAAATGCAGATCGTGCAACTCAAAGATGCGTATGTTACAAAAATAACCTATTTTGTCAGGAATAATCCTGATTCTGATATCTGACATTGATGGTATGAATCTACAATTTCTCAATCCGCTTCGCTGGCGCAGATCGTTTCTTTTTTCCGTATTGCTGTTATTGCTCATTGTATGGTTTGGTTTTTTCGATACCTATAGTGTGCGAACACGAATTCAGCTTTCGAATGAAAAGAAAGAACTGACCAGGGAAACCGAACGCCTTTATGAAGAAGCCGAAGCGTTTAACCAGGAAAGAGAAGCCCTCGAAAAAGACCCGGCCTTATTGGAAAAAGTGGCCCGGGAAGAGTATGGAATGAGAAAACCAGGGGAAACCATTTATAGAATTCAGGAAAAATAAACCGAGGATCACCTTGACTGAAGTATTGTGCCTTTTGCACATGTTTGTATTTATCTTCTCTTAACTTCTCTGCTGGCCATAATCCCGCATGACAGGCTTGCAGGTATGAACAGCCCTGAAGATCCTTTGTCAAGGCCAGATACTACCCTCAGAGATACGACCATAACTGTTCCTGATGAAGTCCCCGTCGTTCCTCCAGACCCGGATACCCTGCAAGCGCCCGCTCCGGATAACACCGATGAATCCATCTCCCGGGAACGTCCACCTGAAAGAACTTCTTCACAGAATCAAGGCAAGCAGGTTTATTTTTCTTCAAGAGATTCTCTTCGCTTTGTGGCCCGTGCACCAAGACAAGCTTTTTTATACGGAAATGCCGATGTATCCAGTGATCTCGGGCGGCTTACCGCCGGTGAAATCATGCTGGATCTGGATAAAAATGAAATGAGCGCACAGGCAGGCATCCCTGGTGATACGTTGTCAGAGCCTGTTCTTGAGCGGGGAAGCGACCGTATACGTAGTCAGCGCATTGCCTATAATTATCAAACCGACAAAGGTAAGTTTGATGTGGCCCGCATTTCCATGGATCAGGGAAATGTTATAGGTACACAGGTTAAACGCACCGCTCCGCATGTAATTTTCGTGGAAGATGGCATGTACTCAACCTGTGAACTGGATCATCCCCACTTCTATATCCGGGCCCATCGTATGAAAGTGGTCGATGAAGATGAAATCTTTTTTACCAGAGCCCGGCTGTATATTTTAGACATCCCGTATCCCCTCATTTTTCCTTTTGGCTATGTCCCCTCCGGAATCACCCGCCGTCAATCCGGTATTCTTGAACCTACGTTTACCTATCAGGATCAGCAGCGAAGAGGACTCGGTCTCCAGAATCTTGGCTGGTTTCAATATTTCAGCGATTATCTCACAGGAACGGCCTCGTTTGATATCTTCACATCGGGATCCTATTACATTGACTCCCGGCTGAATTATAGCCGTACAGGCCGATATACCGGTTCTCTTACGCTTGGATACTCCAGAGACCAGGGGCTTGAATCAACAGATCCCGATTTTTCACGAACCATTCAACGCCAGCTGGCATGGAATCATCGCCAAACCATTAATCCTTATTCAAACTTTTCTGCGAATATCAATTTGCGAACCCAGGATTTCTATCGTGTAAACTCTTATGACATCGACGACAGGGCCGAAGTAACCACTTTTTCCAATCTCTCCTATAACTTCAATCAGCCGGAAGGGCGGTATACCGTGAGCGTAGCCAGCCGGTATAACCAGAATTTTGCAACCAATGCAACCACGCTGACCGGACCGGATGTTAATTTTTCTATGCGCCGGATTACTCCTTTTCAACGGTCCGGTCCCGCATCCGCTTCTTCCTGGTACGAATCCATCAATATTCAGTATCGAAGCAATTTTCAATCGCGCTATAACTTCCGGCCATTGGATCCTGATTCTGAGATCGGATTTTTTGAGGCCTTATTTAACCCGTCCAAACACCGGGAAGCCACCGGAGATTTCAGACATATTAACACCGGTATCCGTCATAATGCTTCTGTAAATGCCCAGCTACTGAGCCGAAATAGCATTACACTCTCCTCCAGTATTTCTCTTAATGAATATTGGTATCCGCAAACCGTTCGAAAAGAATGGAATGCTGAAGAAGCACGTGTAGAGACGTTCATGCAGAGTGGTTTTGCCGCCGGAAGAGACTTCCAGACCAGTATCAGCGCCAATACTACGATCTATGGTATCAGTCAAACACGAATAGGCCGCTTTCAGAGTTTCAGACATACCTTCAGGCCATCGCTTAGTTTTAGCTACAGACCGGATTTCAGCGAATCTTTTTGGGGTTATTATCGAACCGTTCAATCAAATGCAGACGGCGCAACACAAAAATATTCCATCTTTGAAGGCGGAATTGTCGGCGGTCCCGGTTCCGGCAGGCAACAATCCCTGGGGCTCACCCTTTCGAATGTACTTGAAGCCAAGGAGGTAAGAAGGGATTCAACCGGAGAACGAAACGAACGTAACGTCCGCCTTATTGATCAGTTTAATCTGAATGCCAGCTATAACTTCGCTGCAGATAATTTCAATTTGTCCGATTTGAACGCCAGTTTTTCAACCTCTTTCATTCAGAACCTGAACCTGAGAGCCAATGCCGTTTTCAGTTTTTATGACACCGATGACGATGGTAATCGGATTGACCGCTATTTGTGGCAGGATTCCGGAAAATTTTTGAGAATGACCAGCTTTTCTCTTACGGCCAGGACAGAGTTCCGAAGTGATGGCGGAATGCGCGGACGGTTTGAACCATCTCACACCCACTTCCCAAAACACTACGACCCATTGGATCAGACCCAGTTTCATCCGGTAGACCAGGCTCTCTTACACGGTCGTGTTGAACGAATTGATGTACCCTGGTCTGTTTCTCTAAACTTTAATTATAGCTGGAGGGAGCTTCCCGGCGGAAATTCCCGAAAAACGGCGGTACTAAACGCTCAAAATATTCAGGTCCGGCTTACTCCGGAGTGGCAGGCAGGCACCCAAATTGGCTATGACTTTATCGAAAAGAAATTAACGCCGTCTCAGTTTAATGTGACACGCAACCTCCACTGCTGGGATTTGACCTTTCAGTGGAACCCTTTTTCAGACTTCAAGTTTTTCTTGTTCAGACTCACCGTCCGAGACACTCGTCTGCAGGGATTGTTCCAAAAGTTACCGGGACTGAACAATCTGGAAAGACGATCCGGAACGATCGGAAGATTCTGATCTGCCTCGCTTACAAAGAAAGGAATCAATCTATGAACCCGCTGTTGCGCAGAACGTCTTCGGTTAATCCTCCACCTGGTTTTTGATTGCCAGACTCCCGATTCTGCATAAACCGAAGAACATATTTGCCAAGGATATCAAACTCGAGATTTACTTTATCTCCTTTTTTCCGATGCTTGAGTACCGTGTGCTCCCAGGTATAAGGTATTATAGCAATGATAAACTGGTTGTCAGATTCTCTGGCCACCGTCAGACTGATTCCATCTACCGCGATACTGCCTCTGCCCACTACCAGGTCTTTCCACTCCGGGTCATATGATATGGTATAAAGCCAGTTCGTTCCCTCTTTTTGAACAGATTCAACCACCCCTGTGGTATCAACATGCCCCTGGACAATATGTCCGTCAATCCGCTGAGATAACGTGAGGGATCGCTCAAGATTCACCTCATCTCCCTTTTTTAATGAACCCAGAGCCGTTTTACGAAGGGTCTCTTCCACCATTTGAACCGCAACCCTTTTAGTTTCTTTACGCACTACCGTCTGGCACACCCCATTCACCGCAAGGCTGTTATCAATCTCCAGCTCTGCAGCCAGATGACACTCAATTTCGAGCTCTTTTCCACCACCGATATCCTTCACCGATGTGACCTTACCCAGTTCTTCAATGATTCCATTAAACATAGTTCAACTGTATTAAGTTTAAAAATAACGGCCTCAAAAATAACCGGTATATAACATATCATCACCGACCTGTGTCCAGTTTTCTGTCTTCAGAGGAATGATTTCACTCATTCGCTCTACTCCTAGCCCAAGGACACTTCTTGTTCCACCTCCCAGCATTTTAGGAGCCAGAAACAGATGGATTTTATCCACCAGATTTTGTCGTATCAAGGCTGTAGCCAGATTACTTCCCGCTTCTACCAATACCGATGTAATCCCGAGCCGACCAAGTTCATTAAATGCCTGCTCAAGATTGCAGTGCCCGTTTAACTCCGGTACAACAACGTTTTTTCCATGAAACGGATCCGGTTGCAACAACTGAAGCGCAGGATCCTCATTACCACCAATCCCTTTATTGTGGGTTATACGAATGGTTTTGTGTTCATGAATATCACTGAACAAGTGCAATTGGTCGGGTAAGGTACCCGGACCGTCAAGAACTACCCGCCGTGGCTGCCTTCCTTCCACATGACGAACAGATAGCCGGGGATTATCAAACAGCGCCGTATTTCGTCCTACCAGCACTGCATCATACTCACTGCGCCATTGATGAACCAGTGCTCTTGAGGCCTTCCCTGTAATCCACTTTGAACTTCCATCGGGTGCAGCAATATATCCATCCAGAGTCTGAGCCATTTTCAATATTACAAAAGGCTTATGAAACTGAATGTAGAATAAAAATGCTTCATTCATTTTCCGGCCTTCTTCTTCCAGCAGTCCGGTTTCCACCTTAATCCCTTTTTTTCGGAGTAAGGCAATCCCCTTCCCGTTCACTTTCGGGTTCGGATCCTCCATGGCAACCACAACTCTTTTCAACGGGTACTTAGCCAGTTCATCAGCACATGGAGGTGTTTTTCCATGATGGGCGCAGGGTTCAAGGGTCACATAAACCGTTGCATCAAGAAGATCGGACGGGTCTTTTACCTTTTTAAGAGCATTTATTTCAGCATGAGGCTGGCCGTAACGCTCATGATACCCCTCTCCAATACGAACACCTTCTTTAGAATAAATGACACACCCCACAAGTGGGTTCGGAGAGACATATCCTTTTCCCTTCTGCGCCAGAGCCAGCGCTTTTTTCATTCGCTTAGTATCGGCCAAAGAGAATGCCATAGCAAAAAAAGGGCGCTGATTTATCAGCGGCCCCTTTGATAAAAAATCACATAGGTTGCATTAATCGCTGTTGCACCCTGAAGTCCCGGATCTCGGCATCGGCCTTAAGGCGATCCATCCAGATACGACCCAGCGTTTCAGTTTTCCGTTCTACAAGTTCATCCCTCAATGATCTGCGGTCAGCCGATGTCATTTCTGATACATCTGCCATTCTGCGTTGATCCACAACAAGGACAAAAGCTGCGTTTCTTCCGGTAATCACATTTGATAATTGGCCTTCTGGTATTGAAAAAGCAGCACCAACCAAGGCTGTTTCGCGTCCGACACCCGGAATCGTCATCGCATTCATTCGAATTCGTTCTGCCTGACCAATATCTCTACCTGAGGCTTCGGCCAGAGCTTCCATGTTTTCTGAAGCTGCACGCAATTCTCTTGCCTGATCAGCGACCATTTGCTGCCTCTTCTGATTACGAAGGGTAGTTTCGATCTGAGACTGAACTTCATCCATTGGCCGGGGGCCTTCCGGAATAATTTCATTTACTTTAAAGACAATAAAATGATCCTCCGTCTCAATAACATTAGAAACCCGGCCAGCTCTCATAACCGCAAGCTCATTTAGAACAATCCTGCTTTGTCCAAGGCCCGGTATAAACGGGTTTCCTTCCGTTGCCATTGCTTCTTCTACCGTATATTCATTTCTTTCGGCCTCTTCAACAAAGCCATCGGAAGCAGCAAAATATTGAAAATCTTCTGCTTCATTTGCAAGACGCTGAACCGTTTCAAACGGATCTGCTTCAACATTCTGACTCAAATCCGCAAATCGTATTTCCCTGTTCGTACGGTCTACGATCTGGTAAATATAAAGTCCATCCTCTCCTTCCAGTGGCCCGACTACACTTCCTGGAGCCGCATTGAAAATAGCACTGGCATGAGCCTCCGGCTTATCCGTGCGCTCAATGTATCCCATGTCACCTCCGCGCTCGGCACTCTGACGGTGTCTGGAATAGTCTGCAGCCAGTTTTGAAAAAGAAGCCCCTTCGTTAAGCTGCTCCATGATGTCTGATGCACGACGTCGCTCCGAGTCCGTATTGTGGAGCTGAATTTGGCGTACGCGCACATAAAGTTGATCCGATGGCCGATCTTCAAGAACACGGATCATATGTACTCTGTCTCCATGCACAAAAGGTTCACTCACCTCACCGGGCTGGAGTTCATAGGCCTTTAAGTGTTCCGTGCGGACATCAGAAGGTTTCAGGAAGGAATCAAAATACCGGGTTTCTGAAAAATTGTCGTTGAGAAAACGCTCTACATTTTCAGCTGCGGCAAATTCATCTCTTAGATCAGCCAGCCACTGTATGGTTCTAGTGGTATCTTCTGCCGTTGGAGCTATGGGGAAAGTCACAAAAGAGATATTCCAGGATTTATTTCTGAGAAAACGATCCTGATTATTTCTGTAATAGGAGCGAATTTCTGAGCTGCTTACTTCAATATCTTCTGAAGAAATGTCAGAGTAAGGGAATCGGATATACCGGAAATCGGCACGGCTGTTCCTTTGCTTGTACTCCTGTTCGATTTCCAGGTCACTCACACGAATGGAGGACTGCATAAACTGCTGCAATTTTTGCTGACGTCTCTGCTGCCTCAGTTCCTGTTCGATCATAATCCAGACTTCTCTGTTCTCAGGAGCTTCAATAGCATGCTGAAGTGCTATGCGGTCAATCGTTCCGTCTTCTCTGGTAAACTGCTGACGAATAAACGGATCGGGATTTTCTCCGGTGACCATATCCACCAGCTCAGAATCCGTAACGATGATTCCCATGTCATCCATCTTTTTTTGCAGAATTTTGTCTACAACAAGCTGTTCCCATGCCATTTCTTCATATTGAGCACGAACCTCGGTATCAGGGCTGGTACCGGTCTGCTGGCGATGCTGCTCAGTGAACATGTTTACACGCTGATTGAATTCGGCATAAGAGATGGGGGTCCGGTTTACTTCACCCATATTCTGAGGGCCGGACATCATTGCATCGAATACCTGGGTATCGGCCAATACCCAAAGCAAGCCAAATGATAAAATAAGGATCCAAATAATATATTTAGTCCCGGATCGAAGTTTTTGCATCAAACCCATAAAAAGCCTCTGATACGTATTTAAAAAAGGATGTTTTCGGTTGATCTGTAAAACCAGCCATTCAAGAGCGAATATTCCCCAATCACCCGGGATTCTGATCCGCTTGCGTTTCCTGTTCACTCAGATGCAAAAACACCCATTTGAACGAACGGCCGATCATCATATTAATAGCTTAAAAATATACGGTAATTACTGTGAATTACAAAGCACATCCATAGAACGCAATCCACCCTGAATTTCTTTTAAAAAAGATGACGAAAAGGGATCCGAATGGATACCTTCATCTCAAAAAATATCAATTAATCGCATATGCTTGAGGAAATGCCGCGGATCATCCTTCAGTATTTCTGTAATATCTTTTAAATTGCCAATGGTAGCATCCAGGTTATCGTATAAAGAAGGATCCCGTATCAGTTTTCCAATGGTTCCTTCTCCCTCATTGATCGCCTGCATCATCAGATGCAATTCACTGCTGACGCCCTCCAGCTCTCTGGATATAGAGGCCAGTTCTCTGCTGGTATCTTCCAGATTGGTCAGAATTTGTTCAAGTTGCCCCTGCTGACCCGTGCTTAATGTATCCATGTTTGCCAGGAACCGGCTCAGACTCTGTATAGACTGATCGAGATCGGCTTTTCGATCCTGTATCAGGGAATGGACCTCGACAGAAGACCCCTTCAGGCCTTCTATGGCTAGCTGTATATCTTCCCTTGCTCCTTCTTTCATGATGACATTAAATTGATCCAGAAGCTCTGCAAGGTTATGGGTTGTTCGAAGAACATCGGGTTTAATTTCTTCTGCAAAACCACCTAGCTCTTCAATCGCACCGGTGGCATACCCCCCTTCAATGGTTCCCCCGTCAGGTATCATTTCATCACTGTCTGAAAAATAGAGGCGAATATGTTTCCCTCCAATTAGATCCGATGCTTCAATAACCGCTTTGGATCCAACCGGAACCCCCTCAGAATAGGTCAAATAAAGCTCCACACGTACCCTGTTGGGCCCTTCAAGCTCAATTCTTCCCACAGAACCAACCTTAACACCGGAAAGATGCACAGAACTCCCTGTACTGATCCCGTCCACTCGTTCAAAATAGGTAATGAGCTGAACTCCGGGCCTGAACAGCGGTATATCCTGCATAAACCGGAACCCTATTACAGCTACCAGCATGGCAATTACAATCGTCAGGCCTATTTTAATTTCATTCTGAACTTTTCTCAACGTCTTTTCCTCGTATTCGTTTCAATCAGATTTTAAATCGTGTATTCACTGGCTTTGACAAAGGCTTTGAGGGCCTTGTGGTCACTGGTTTTCATTTCATCTATCGTACCATACCAGCTTAGTTTTTGCTCGTCCAAAAAGGCAACCTTATCCGCTACGCGCAAAACACTGTGCATATCATGTGTAATAACCACCGAGGTAATGTCCAGCGTCTCGGCCATATTAATAATGAGGTCGTTGATCTCATTGGAGGTCTGTGGATCCAGCCCGGAAGTCGGTTCATCATACAAAAGATAATCGGGTTTCAATACAATTGCCCGTGCGAGTCCTACTCGTTTCCGCATCCCACCGGATAACTCGGCCGGAGATTTATTTCCAATATCAGATAAATTAACCAAATCCAGTGACTCCAGAACTCTGTTCCGAATTTCCTGCTCCGTAAAATCCGAGAAATATCGCAAGGGAAAGGAGACATTTTCGAATGCCGTAATAGAATCAAACAAAGCCGCTCCCTGAAACAAGACACCGAATCGCTGGCGCAGTTTCCGAAGTCGGGCATATCGCATTTCAAAAACATTTTCCCCGTCAATCAGTACTTCGCCTTCATCGGGATACAACAAAACATTAAGATGCTTCATCAAAACCGACTTACCAGAACCTGACTTGCCAATAATGGCCAGGGTTTCACCGGGATGGATATCAATGGATACATCCTTCCATACCAGGTTCTTTCCAAAGCTTTTGGTTAAATTTTTAATTTCAATCATTGCTGCAGATTACAGTAATACAAATGCGAGTACAAAGTCAGCCAGCAAAATATAGATACAACTCAATACCGCCGCCTGGGTGGTTGCTTTTCCAACACCTTCTGCCCCTCCGGTTGCAAAATATCCTTTGAAACAGGAAATAGAGGTGATGATAAAGCCAAAAACAAACGATTTTATAATTCCAAAACTTACATCTGCCGGTGTAAATACCTGCCGGGCCCCCAGCATAAAATCGGATACCGGCAATGCTCCGGTCATCAGCGCACTTGCAATTCCTCCCAATAGCCCTGCCACTACGGCCGTAACATAAATGATCGGAAACATAAAAACTCCGGCCAAAACCCGGGGCATCACAAGGAATGTCACGGAGTTAAAACCCATGGACTCCAGTGCATCAATCTGCTCACTTACCGACATTGTACCCAACTCCGTTGCAATCCGCGCGCCCACACGGCCGGCCAGAACCAATCCACTGATTACAGCGGCAAGT
Source organism: Balneolaceae bacterium ANBcel3 (assembly GCA_030012235.1). Classification (GTDB taxonomy): domain Bacteria; phylum Bacteroidota; class Rhodothermia; order Balneolales; family Natronogracilivirgulaceae; genus JASCXY01. The sequence continues at coordinate 33,483 of JASCXY010000003.1, forward strand.
TCGATCAACAGCGACTGAGATACGATAGATCCAATGGTTGTTGCCGGTATAAAACCCGCTACCAACTGATACGAAGTCTGGATTGTCATTACCGCACCTGTAAAAAACCCAGCCAGCATAATGATCGGGAGAGAATCATACCCCGTCTTTACCATCTCATTGATCAGGTTCTTCCAATACATACTGAACTCCGTGGAAGACCGGATTGCTTCATAGATTAAACGGCAATAGCGTCCGACATCAATAAAAAGGCGCATCTATCAGAATTATGAGCTTATGCATGTACGATTTAAAAGAATACTACAAAAATTTGTGCATTTTTTATAATATGCTCTGGTTGTTGTCACCGTTACAATATCAAAAACAAGGTGATAAAAAAATACTTCCTGCTTTTATACGTTCCTATTTAAGCTTTATTTGAGAGGCCAGTATTCCAGAGGTCATCGAATTTACCATATTTTGAGCACAATTATATAATGATAAAACCTGCACGCCGCATATACGGGCTAAAACTTTTACTTTTGTCGATGCTTTTCTCCGTATCCACGGCGATTCCGGCAAAAGGACAGTTTACAGAAGACCGGGTATTTGGTTTCCTTGAACTTACCGGATCGGCAAGAAGTGCAGGACTCGGTGGAAATCATGTAGCTCTTGCCGACGGTGGAGTTTCCCTGTTTACTGCCAATCCGGCTTACCTCACAGATCGTGCACACAAAGAAGTTTCTTTCTCTTATCTCAACCATCTTTCGGATATTTATCTTGCTACCGTTGACTTTGCGTATCATCTGGATCAACTTGGAACCTTTGCTTCCGGCATCAGGTATCTGAACTACGGTGACATGCAACGGACTACACGTGACGGAGCCCGTATAGGTACTTTCAATGCGTATGACTTTTCCTGGAGTTTTGCCTTTTCACGTGAATGGCTGCCTTCTCTGACGGCCGGCATTGGTACCCAGCTGATTGCCAGTTCATACGATGATTATCAATCTACGGGAGTCGCTTTTTTTGGTGGATTGATGTACACGTTCAATGAGGGCAATACCATCGCCGGACTCTCATTTCAACATCTGGGTACCCAGCTAACAACGTATGACGGAACCCGGGAAGAACTTCCTTTTACCATAACTGCAGGCATATCTCACCGCCTCAACCACCTTCCTCTGCGGTTTAATCTGGCTCTGCATTCATTGAACAAGTGGGAGATTCCTGTTTATGATGACGACTCTCCCGGCTTTGCGGACTACCTGTTCAGACATGTGCGCCTCGGTACTGAAATCCTGTTTTCGAAACATGCACATCTGCGCCTTGGCTATGATCATCTGAAAAATCAGAGCCTGAAATCTGATAAACGCCTGGATTTTGCCGGAGCTTCTATCGGCCTGGGAATTATGGTTTATTCTATTCACATGGATATCAGCCGCTCTTCGTTCAGTGAATCGGGTGGAATTACCCAGATCAGCCTTTCAAAAAACTTCTAAACCGTCCATACCCGGCAGATTATGTCAAGAAAACTCAGCCGTAAATTCACTATATTTACAGCTTGTCATACCCTATTTTTAATCATTCCAAGTATCTCTGATTCATGATTCGATATTTGACTGCAGGTGAATCACACGGGCCTGAACTGATTGGTATTGTAGAAGGCCTTCCGGCCGGATTACCTTTGTCTGCTGAATTCATCGCTGGCCAACTGGCCAGAAGACAAGAAGGCTATGGCCGTGGTGGAAGAATGGCTTTTGAAAAAGACGCGGCTGAAATTACCTCCGGCGTTCGCTTTGGCAAAACCATGGGCCACCCCGTCTCGCTAAAAATGGTGAATAAGGCCTATCTTAAAGATGATGCCAATTGGCCTCACACGATGTCGATTACCCCTGTAAAAGAACAGCCCCCTGAGAAAATCACTCTGCCCAGACCTGGACACGCTGATTTACCGGGAGTTCAAAAATATCGATTCGATGATATCCGCCCGGTTATTGAACGGTCAAGTGCCCGGGAAACCGCCATGCGTGTTGCCTGTTGTGCAACGGCAAGAGCTTTTCTTGATTATTTTAATATTCAAATTGGCGGCCATGTTATTCAAATAGGTGAAGCAGGGTACGATTCCTGGAGTCAAATCCGTGAAATCGCAGACCCGCTGTTAGCTTCCGCTGCCAGCCATCTGGGACAACAAGCCGATGCCTCTGAGGTCCGGTGCCTGGACAGCCGGATCAGTAAAGATATGGTTGAGGAGATTAAACTCCGGCGAAAAGAAGGGAGTTCTCTTGGCGGTATCTATGAAATCGTGGTTACCGGGCTTCCCGCAGGCCTAGGGACCTATGTACACTGGGACCGAAAGCTGGAGGGGCTGATTGCCCAGGCCATTATGAGTACGCAGGCCATGAAAGGTGTTGAGATTGGCCTTGGATTCGAGTCTGGAAAACGACACGGGCATCAGGTACACGATGAAATCATCCAAAAGGATGGTGTATTTGCAAGAAAAACGAATCGTGCCGGCGGTCTGGAAGGTGGTATTACAAATGGAATGCCCTTGATCATCCGTGGTGTGATGAAACCCATCCCTACCATGCTGAAACCTCTCAAGACTGTTGACATGAAGTCCGGAGAGGTAACCGATACACGCTATGAACGTTCGGATGTGTGTGCCCTGCCCCGGGCAGTGGTGGTTGCTGAAAATGTCATTGCACCGGTACTTGCTAATGCCTTTCTCGAAAAGTTTGGAGGGGATTCTATAGAAGAAATTGAACACCGGTACAACAGTGAAACTGCTTCTGACGTTGATATAGTGAAATAACAAAAAGGTCACACTATCGTACTCTTATCGCCATTATGAACACCGAGCGGATTCAAGCCCTGAATAAATTTTTAGAAGAAAACCCGGAGGACAGTTTCTGCAGGTTTGCCCTGGCACTTGAGTATCTCTCATCAGGCGATGTACATCGTGCACGTTCCTTTTTTGAGTTCATCGTCCAACATGACCCTGCATACACCGGTGTGTATTATCATCTTGGCAAGCTGTACGAATCAGAAGGCCTTACACAGAAGGCACTCGAAATATACCAGCGCGGACTGGATATTGCACATAAAAATCAGGATTTGCATCTTGCCAATGAATTAAAAGATGCTATTTCAGAATGGAGTATCAATCATGATACGTAAATCGATCGTATTACTAACCCTTTTTCTCGCTGTGCCCTTTGTCCTTGCCGGCCAACAAACAGATGAATCTGTTCATATTGTACAGCCCGGAGAAACACTCTTCAGCATATCGAGACATTACGAAGTTTCCGTGCAGGAACTTCGGGAGTGGAATCGTCTGCCGGATCATGCCATCATTCCCGGACAACGGCTGTTTATCAGCCCGGGCGTTCCTTCTCAGGATCCTGATTTTAGACCTCCTGCAGATACATTAACGCATGTGGTCGAACCAGGACAAACGCTTTTCCGGATATCCAGAATGTATAATGTCCCCGTAGAAAAAATCCAGGAGGTAAATCAACTGGAAGCTCCGGTATTATCTATTGGACAAGAATTAATTATCATACAGAGAGGACCCGATTTTGAGCCTGCTCCTTCTGAACCTTCGGCTGCCGCTGCCGATACGGTTACGGATCAGGAAACCAGCCATGAACCTGAGCTGGAAGAGGATTCTTTTTCGAAGCCCGCTTTTTCGTACTATGAAGTTCGTCCCGGAGACACACTGACCCGGATAGCATCTCAATTTCAAATGACCGTTGATGAAATCATGGAGATGAACAATCTGGATGATACTTTCCTGAGGGTTGGAGACCAGCTTCGGATACGCCGGCTCTCTCCGGTAGCTCCATCGGTTGCCGCCGATTGGGATATTGAGAGTACTCCACAGGGTAAATTCGTCAACTATCGCATCACCAGAGACGATGATATCGGCCAGCTGTTGCGCTATCACCAAATGGACCGAAATGAGTTTCTTGCACTGAATCCGGGCAGAAGTCTGTCTGAAATCCGCCCGGGCGATGAAGTAACACTGATACTTGCAGCTACGGCCGTTCAAAGAAACCCCTACTTAGTTCGCCATGAACAAGGCAGCCGTGAACTCTTTTCTATAACCCGGTATCCGGATTACCAATCGGGAACTCCGACTACAAGCGGGGAGTTATATAATCCGAAGTCCCTGACCGCTGCACACCCAACATTACCATTAGGTACCGTCGTTTTTGTGGCTAATCCGGAATCCGGACACGGGGTATATGTGTTAATCAATGACCGGACTTCCGACCAAAGGGTTAAATTGTCAGAAGCCGCTTTTAGTGCGTTGCAGTTTACAGATCAGTCGGACTTGTATGCTGAAATCAATGAGGTTTCTCCGTAGAGGATTCCGGGAAGACTGGTGATATGGGTTCCCGGCATGGGTTACCTTTGAAAGAGGATCTTTTAAAAAATACAATGGAATATCTATGACACAACTGTCACCGGAAGAAATCCAGAAGCAAAATGACTTTGATGAAGAAATACTTCCTCATTTGGATGCTTTGTATGGTTTTGCCCGTAAACTTACTTCTTCAGAGGCAGATGCCGAGGATCTTGTTCAAGATACCATTGTAAAAGCCTACCGATTCTTTAACAGTTATGAAAAAGGCACTAATGCAAAAGGGTGGCTGTTTCGGATTATGAAAAACTCGTACATCAACCTGTACAGAAAAGTATCCAAACAACCGGCAAAGGTAGATTATGATGAAATAGAACCCTTCTATGAGAGTATACGCAGCGAGCAGTCCAATACAACCGATATGGAAAGTACGATGTTCGGTTCGATGATGGGGGATGAAATCACAGAAGCCCTTACCAGAATCCCGGAAGATTTTCGTACCGTTGTACTTCTATGTGATGTGGAAGGCTTTTCCTATGAGGAAATTGCAAACATGCTGGATGTTCCCATTGGCACCATCCGCTCCCGCCTGCACCGGGGACGAAATCTGCTTAAAGATATGCTGGCCGATTTTGCAACCCAGCGCGGGTATTAATGGATTTCTTTTGTTTTTTTCTTTGAATGCTCCAATGGAAGCAGCATCCGAATGGTTGTTCCTTTGCCCGGAACCGACTTGTGAACAAAAACACGGCCTCCGTGATACTGCTCAACAATTCTTCGGGTCAAACTGAGTCCCAGTCCCCATCCTCTCTTCTTAGTACTGAATCCGGGATCAAAAATTTCGTTTTTGATACTTTTTGCAATTCCTTTACCTGTATCAGATACATCGATGACATAATGTCCGTTATACTCATGGGCTACGATATCCACCCTGGCTTCTGTACAGGTTTTATCAATGGCATCAAGGGCATTCTTCAACAGATTTTCAAGAGCCCAGGTAAATAACTCCGGACTCATCGGAATCCGCCGATCCGACTGGATGTCCATATTTAGTTCCACATGCTTTCCCACCTGTGGCATGCGCTTCTCCAGGTATTCTTTTACTTGCCGGATAATGAGCGCAACTTTTGTTGGCTTTAGCTCGGGAATGGAGCCGATTTTATTGAAACGATCGGCTACCGTTTGCATTCGCTGCAAATCACTGTGAATTTCATGGGTAATATGCAATGTACCGGGATCATTATTTTGATCTTGAAGCAATGCCGTCCACCCATATAAACTCGAAAGAGGAGTTCCGAGCTGATGAGCCGCCTCCCTGGCCATTCCTACCCAAAGATTGGACTGCTCGGTTCGTTTGATACTGCTCAAACTCAGATATCCCAACCCGAGAAACAGGGCAAGTAACCCAAATTGAACATAGGGGAAATAGCGAAGTGTACGTATAAGTCCGCTGTCCCCATAATAAATATATTGGTGCTGTAGCATCTCTTCAGCACCAATTTCAATTAAAATAGGCTCGTTTAATGCCGCAAAAGATTCAACGGTTTCTTCGTTCAGACGATGCTCATCAATGTTCCTGTGATGCAAAATCTCACTGCTCTCATCCACGACGACAGAAGGAATATCAAACCGATTCTTAATGATTAACTCCGATGCCACAAAGTCAAGAGAAGAGTTGGCCAAATCGGTTTCGGCTCTTCTTAAGGACTGAATCCAACGTGATTTAACAGACTCCAGCAGTGCGGGATTGTTGGATATTTCCTGAGCAATACGATCGAGCTGCTGCCTTGTATCCTGGTAATGCGGCTTGCTGTTATATTCCATAGCCCGTGCCCACAACTCGACACTTGAACGCTCTTTTTCCCGAATTTTTTCAATAATAAACTGCGTGTATACAAGAGAACCCACCGCTGTCACTATCAAAAAAAAGGCTATGGCGGCTTTGATCCGGTTGGAAGTACTTTTAAGGCGCATGATCGTATTTTCTGAGAGATTTAAACCTGAAAACATGCTGGTTAACAGGCTTACGCACGTTACCATTCTATTAACGTTCGTAACGTTCCAGGTATTTCAAATAGGGTGCACTGAAAGATAATACTACCGGTGACTCAATTATCCAACTACCTGAATCCTGGGGCTTTCTCTACATTGAAATGCGCCTGGTTTCGTACTGTTCAGGCGGATACTTTTCTTTTTTTATAAACAGGAGGTGCTTCGTTCAAAATAGTATCTCTGGTAATGATACAACGCTCTACATTCTCCATAGTAGGAAGCGTAAACATAATATCCAGCATAGCCTTTTCCATAATGGATCGAAGACCACGGGCACCGGTTTTTCTCTTCATAGCCTGACGTACTACTTCCTGAAGAGCTTCCTCTTCAAATTCGAGCTCCACTCCTTCTATCCGGAAAAGCTTCCTGTATTGCTTGATAATAGCATTTTTAGGTTTAACCAATATATTTACCATGGCCTCTTCGGAAAGATCCTGTAAACCGGAAATGATCGGCAGGCGGCCTATTAACTCCGGGATTAGACCATATTTCTGTAAATCCTCCGGCTCAACATGCGTAAAAATGGCCGGATCATCTTTATCAAATTTATCTGAGTGATTGGCTGTAAAGCCCATGCTTGAGGATGAAAGCCGCCGGGAAATGATTTCATTCAGGCCTTCAAAAGCACCCCCGCAGATAAACAGAATATTTTTTGTATTCACAGAGATAAAACTCTGCTCAGGATGTTTTCGTCCTCCCTTGGGAGGCACATTGGCTGTGGTCCCTTCCAGAATTTTTAGAAGCGCCTGCTGCACGCCTTCCCCGGAGACATCCCGTGTAATTGAAGGATTGTCCCCTCTCCGTGCTACCTTATCGACTTCATCGATATATACGATTCCCTGCTCGGCTCTTTCCACATCATAATCAGCGGCCTGCAGCAAGTTAGACAAAATACTTTCCACATCTTCACCAACATATCCGGCCTCGGTCAGCGCTGTTGCATCAGCGATGCAAAACGGGACATCAATAATACCGGCAAGCGTACGGGCGAGCAATGTTTTTCCCGAACCGGTTGGTCCAAGTAAAACAATATTACTTTTCTCAATCTCCGCGTCATCGTCGTCGATCATTCCTGGATGAGAAATTCTCTTGTAGTGATTATAAACCGCCACAGAAAGTGTTTTCTTTGCCTCTTCCTGATCAATGACATATTCATCCAGATATGCTTTTATCTCAACGGGCTTCAGGTCTATACGAACGTCCTTTTCGGCTATTTCTTCTTGTGCAAGCTCTGTTTTGACAATGCCCGATGCATCTTCAATACACCGGTCACAGATATACACATTCGGACCCGCAACCATGCTGGTCACCTCATCACTGCCTCTTTGGCAAAAGGAACATCGTATTTTTTTTTCTTTGCTGCTCATCTGTAACGTTTTGTGACGGAATATAAAACTACTTTTTACTTTCGGTACGCTCTAGAACCTTATCTACCAATCCATAATCAAGAGATTCTTCGGCATTCATCCATTTATTCCGGTCAGAGTCTTTGATTACATCCTCAACCCCTTTCCCGGTGTGTCTGGCGATAATTTCACTCAGTGTCTGCTTAATCCGGATGATTTCCCGGGCTTCAATTTCAATGTCGCTGGCCTGTCCCTGAGTACCACCTAACGGCTGATGAATCATTACTCTGGAATGGGGTAACACCGAGCGCTTCCCTTTCTCCCCTGCAGTCAGGAGAACGGCCCCCATGGATGCCGCCATTCCCATGCAAATGGTTGCTACGTTGCAACGAACATGCTGCATGGTATCATAGATGGCCAATCCTGAAGATACCACACCCCCGGGACTGTTAATGTACAGATGGATATCTTTTTCAGGATCATCCGACTCCAAAAAGAGCATTTGGGCTACGATACTGCTGGCAACCGCATCATTAATCGGTGTTCCAAGAATAATAATCCGGTCTTTAAGAAGGCGGGAATAAATATCAAAAGCCCGCTCTCCCCGATTGGTTGTTTCAATAACCATAGGGATCAGGCTGTTCTGGGGCTCCATATATTCCATGCTTTTTTGGTCAAACAGCGGTTGTTTCCAGTGATTCATGAGTCGCCTTTTTCGTTACGTTCCTTTTTCTTTTTTTCCTGATACTCCTCTTTTGAAAGCTCTTTCACCTGAACATCGTTCAGTATTTTTTCAAAAACCTTGTCGGCCCGGATATTTTTTCTAAGATTTTCGAGCTGATCGTTTGACTGAGCATAGAAATTCTTGATCATTTCCACCGGCATACCATACCTCGCCGCTTCACCGGCAAGTTTGGCGTCTACATCTTCCGGAGTGATTTCTACATCATCGTATTTCTTTTCCAGTTCATCCAGGATAAATGCCCACCGGGCTTCTTTGGCAGCATCCTCTTTGATGGACTCCAAATACTCTTCTTCATTAAAATCTTCCGGAACCTCACCCTGCTGCTGTTGTTTCATGCGATCCAGAAAGGCCTGCTGGAACCGCGCAAGAACTCTGTCCGGAACATCAATATCGTCATGAACCTTGATCAACTCATCCATCACTTCCTGCTTGGCAATATCTCCGGAAACCTGGTCGAAATAGTTTTGAATCTGACTTTTGATGTGACTTCTGAAATCTTCAACCGAAGTAATCTCCTCGTTAGTCACTTTCTTCACAAACTCATCATTCAGCTCCGGAAGCTCGAGGCTTTGAACCGATTTTACGGTCACACGAAAGACTTCTTTGTCGTCGCCTTCAGCCAGCTCCACATCGGCCTCGTCCCCCTTCTTCTTACCCAACAAAGCCTCTTTGAATGGAGCAAACTGCTCATCAGAAAGATCTATACTCTTGTCGGTGTCCTTTTCCTCTTCTTTGGGATTTCCTTTCTCATCCAGAGGAACTGCATCGATCGTCACCTTGCTTTTTTCCTGAACCGGTTCTTCTGACTCTTTCCATGTTCCGGCACGCTCACGACTGTGCTCCAGCTCCTCATCTACCTCTTTATCTGTCACGTCATGGACCATTTTATCAATAGTCAGCTTGGAAATGTCCGTGAGCTCAAATTCCGGCCGTACACCAATCTCAATTTTCACTTCCAGATTTTTGTCGTCCCATTTCAACTCATCAAACTTTGGTTCACCAATCGGACTGTACTTTGGAACTACTTCGTCGCGAAAGATCTCCTGCACGTAGTTATTGATTTCTTCCGATTCAATATCTTTGCCAAAACGCTTTTTAATAATGGTGAGCGGCATCTGCCCGGGACGAAAGCCCGGCATGTTTATTTTCTTACGATAGGTTCGATACGCTTTTTCAAACCGCGGCTCAAGTTCTTCTCTTGTGGCCGATATGGTTAAAATTTTGTCTACTTTTGTCTTATCTTCAACAGATATCTTCACGTTATCAACAATTTAGGGTTTTGAGCAAAGATGAAAACCGGAACGTCCGGATCATAGATTCATTTATTGAGTACGAGAGGGGGGACTCGAACCCCCAAGCCTTTCGGCACTAGATCCTAAATCTAGCGTGTCTACCAATTTCACCACTCTCGCATCACGCAACGCTGACTCAGATTTACTGATCTCATGTTAAGCCTGATAATATACGATTTATTTGAGTTTTTTTCAATGCAAGCCCTCTCAAACCGGTTTGACCTGATATCTCTTATCTCTATGGTTGCAGATCATTAAAGCACGTATATTTTAAAGTAATCAATTGCTATTATATATTTTCTATTTAAGCCTGATTGACTATTTTCAAACGTACACATTGTTAATAAATGCAGGGATTATGATAGATTGCTTTTTGGTTTATATCACTACTTCAGATCGTAACCAGGCAGAAACGATTGGGAACGCATTAATTGAGGAAAAACTGGCAGCATGTGTAAACCTGATCGATCCTATTACTTCTATCTTTAAATGGGATAACAACATAGAAAAAGAAAAGGAAATCGTCGTCCTGGCAAAAACCACTTCTGTTCGATATCCCGCTCTTGAACAACGGGTTAAGGAACTTCACAGTTACGATTGCCCTTGTATTGTCGCCCTGCCTATCACGTCAGGAAATCCGGACTTTCTTTCCTGGATCGAGGAAGAAACCCGTTTATAGTAGTCCTAAACTCAAACCTATATTACCAGAAACTGTGGCTGATCTGCGAATAAATAAAAAGAAACACATTTTTTGGGCTGAAATCGACCGACCGGAAACAAAGAATACCATTGATTTCAAAATCATGGAATTACTTGAAAACCTGTTGGATGAAATTGAGCAGAATAATAACATCCGGGTTTTGATCCTAAGTGGAGCAGGTGACCGTTTTTTTGCTTCCGGAGCCAATATCGAAGCCTTTTCTACCCTGAAAGCAGAAAAAGAAGGCCTGGAGATGGCAGAACGGATGTCTTCCATCTTGAACCGGCTGGAATCCAATCGGTTTTGGTCGCTTGCCTGTGTAAATGGAGATACTTACGGCGGCGGCTGTGAACTGCTGCTTGCTTTCGATTTTTCTATCGCCAGTAAAATTTCTACGTTTTCTTTTACGCAAGCCAGTATGGGCCTGCCTCCCGGATGGGGTGGAATAACACGTCTTGTAGAGCGAGTAGGGAGATCCCGTGCACTGGAGTGGCTCGCCAGTGGAGAAGAAATCTCCTCGGACGAAGCCTTTCAGGCCGGACTGATTAACCGCCTTTCCATTACTTCCGAACTTCGCAGAAATACATGGGAGTGGGCTCTTCAGCTGGCACGCATCCCTCCGGACTTAATTCAAGAACTTAAACACGGAACCAAGTTCTCCCTGGAAAATCCCCGAAATGACGCTTTTAAAAGAGAGCGCGAACGCTTTGCTCACTTTTGGGCCTCCAAGGATCACCTGGATCGGGTGGAAGATTTTCTGAGAAAAAAGAAGAAAAAAAAGCTATAAATATGCTTCCTTAACGCAGACGAATCCGCAGTATATAGCTGTTCGCGGTCATGTACAGAACGTCTTCGTTCCCGTTGAAGGCACAGTTCGAGATAAATTCACCCGCATAAATCCGCCCAAGTGGTTCCGCATCGGGTGAAAAAATCCAGACACCACCCGGACCCGTGGCAAAAATATATCCATCGCTTCTTACCTTCATGCCGTCGGGAAGACCGGGAGCCGTTCCAACGTATTCGGTTACATCATAAAATACTCTTGGATTGGCCAGATCCCCGTTTTCAAGAACATCATACACCATCCACAACGCCTTGCCCCGATCTGAATTTGCTACATAAAGCAGAGATTCGTCCGGTGAAAACGCCAATCCGTTGGGACGGGTAAGATCATCCACAACACGCGTAACACTTCCGTCCGGATCTACACGGTATACGCCATATACATCCATTTCTTTGGCAGGATCATTTACATACCCCTCTAATCCATAGGGGGGATCTGTGAAATAGACACTTCCACTGCTATGCTGAACAAGATCATTCGGACTGTGAAATCGTTTGTCGTTGTAATGAGTCGCCAGAAACGAAAATTCCGGCTCGGGATGCTCAAGATCCGCATCCATCCGGGCAATGCTCCGATTGCCATGCTGACAAAGTAACAGAGCCCCATCCTTTCCGATAATCAGTCCATTTGACCCGATTTCTCCGCCACGGCCAGAGTCCCCCGTATAACCGGAAGGATTCAGATAAGTGGTTACTCCATCTTCTTCCGTCCATTTGTAAATCGTATTGGCAGGTACATCTGAGAATAACAGAAAACCATGCTCATCAACCCAAACAGGGCCTTCTGACCAACGATATCCCTGGCCCAGTACCTCAGGAGTATGTTCCGTTGAAATAACTTCAGAAAGCCTCTCATCCAGCACTTCGATTCCTGCTTCTTCTTTGGGTGGATAGGTATCCTGCCCAAAGGCCATCTCTGTGGTTTGTGCCCAAAAAAAACACCCTGCAATCCCTATTCCGTATAAAGCTCGTTTCATTTGATTGAATTTAGTTTTTGGTTCTTCCGGCTTCTGCCGGTTGGATCATTTTGTACCTTTATTACAACACTATTCTTCAAGCAGCCGTTTACGAAGTACAACCTCCGTTTCTCTCATCGAGCCGCCTCGCAAAAAAGTAATGTTCATATGCTCACCACGATTATACTCATGAAGCACAGCCCGGGCATGTTTTTCACCGTAAATTACCTCCCCGCCTAACCGGGTAACAATATCACCAGGACGTATTCCTGCCTGATACGCCGGGCCGTCTCTGTTGACTCCGACGATGAATAAACCATGCTTCACCGGAAGGTAATACCGTTCCGCAATGGAACGTGTAACCGGAACCATTTCCAGGCCCATACTGTAATTCAGCCGACCGGGGTTTTCCTGTACCAGATAATTTACCATGGATGCAATTTTTTTTCCGGGTATGGCAAACCCATGATTCCGGTACGTCTCTGGCAACAATGAATCCGGAAAAACAATATTCATTCCTGCAAGTCTTCCATCCATATATAAAAGCGGCCCGCCGGAAGCCTCTGTTCCGGTCTTCGTGCTAAGCATTAAAACATCAGGATACACATAGCCCGGTGACTGCTCTATCTCAAGCAGTTGTCCCGTAGAAGAAATAATTCCGGGCGAGAGTATCGGAGAAGCAAAATAATGATAATGCGCCGGGCTTGCGGAAATACTAAACACCGTTGCTCCTGTTTGGACCGAGTCCCCTTCACAAAATATCAGATAGGGTACCTCTTTCTCCATTTCCAGCTTTAAAAGAGTAATTCCGGAGTGTGGATCAGCTCCGACAACATGCGCCTCAGCCTTTCTTCCATCGTACATGGTCACTTCGGTGGTCTCGGGTAATGATCCGGTATCTGGTATCCAGGTCACAATAAATCCATCCTCGGAGATAAAATAACCGGTAAAAACAGCTTTCGAATACGGGTTACGGATGAAAAAATCATCTGGCTCATCCGATGGAAAGGTAATAAATACCACCGCTTTTTTGGATTGCCTGTACGCATCTGAAAGATCGGATGGCCCTGCTGTATGAACGCCCACCTCATAGCCGCGGGTATTCCCCGGACTTACATGAACTATTCCGCGTTGATGTACTTGTATGGCCACATCCTGTTTCGGATTATGATCCATACAAGCCATAGGGAAAAACACCAGGAATACCGTAGCAATTATGCCATAGAGTCTGTTATTATTCTTTTCCATTTACATTCTTGAATCATTTACAGCACAATGACAGACGATAACACAGGCCGATATCCAAATATGGTATCAAAGAATAAGAGTCTGTCAGAGAAAGAACATATTCTATTAAAATTACGGAGAAACACCATCGTCATTCAAAGGATATCCGCCTTATAAATACTATGAAAATAACGATTGAACGGCTGTTTTATTCATTCAAAAAACGACTAATTTCCGCAACCAGCTCCCACGTAGCTTTTTCAACAGGACCCGGGTGCCACGCTCCGGCCGCATTAAAATGGCCGCCGCCTTCAAACGACCTGGCCAGTTTATTTAAATCTACCCTGGATTTACCTCTCAGGCTTACTTTAATCCTGCCATTTTTTTCATACAAAAATACTGAAACCAGAACCCCTTCTATAGCAAGCGGGTAATTGACAAATCCCTCCAGATCTTCCAGCGTTGATCCTGTTTCTTCCAGTTGCCTCTGCGTGACAACCATAGTGGCCACCCGGCCATCTTCATGCAAATCAATCGAATTGAGCGCATTCCCCAGCAGCTGATACTGCCCCAGTGTCTTTCCCTCATAAATTTTTGAATAAACTTCATCCGGACGAATTTTTCCGTACTGTAAAAGGCTTGCTACCGCTTCGTGAGTTCCTGCGGTAACTGTCGGAAACCGAAAAGACCCGGTGTCCGTCATTATTCCGGAATAGAGCGCTTCGGCTACGGACCGATTGATCAGAGAAAGGCCACTTTCCTCAAAGATTCTCCATACCAGAAAAGCGGTAGAACTGGCGTCCGGATCCCACAACATGGCATGGAAAAAAGACTCCGGAGGATCCATATGGTGGTCGATCAGAAATACAGGCTTATCGGTCTCTTGTAAGAAATGCTGCATATTTCCAAAACGTGAAGGATGATTTCCGTCCACCAGAACAAAGGCATCACAGGTTCGAACGAGTGCTTCAGAAGGAGCCTCAACTCGTGTACTTCCTTCCAGCCATTTCATATTTCCCGGTACCGGGTCGTCATTAAACAATAACGTTTGAAGGCCTTGTTGTTCCAGCCAAAACGAAAGTGCCAGCTGTGAACCGATCGCATCACCATCGGGATTGATATGTGAAAACAACCCTATTCGTGAATATTTTGTCAGCTCTGCACTAAAATTCTTTACCATCTTCATTATCTTTATGTTTTTAAGCGGTTTCATACCTATTATCAGGCTTTCCAACCAATAATCAAAACGATCATTAAAACTTTCAGAACTGATGCGGATCCTGATTCTCGCACATGGTGATGCCCCGTCCGAAGAATTGTTTCGGTCGTTTCATCGGTCATGCGATCTCTTTATCGCTGCCGACGGTGGTGCCAACACGGCCCTCGGACTTGGAATTGTACCGGATATCATCACCGGAGACATGGACAGTTTTAATGTTCAAAAAGACCTCCAAAGTCTGGTTATACATGATCCCGATCAGGAAACCAATGATCTTGAAAAAGCGCTGTCCCTGGCAAAAAAGAATAACGCCCGAAGAGTGGATATCCTCGGCGCAACCGGAAAACGATTGGATCATTCTCTCAAAAACCTCTCTGTTTTACTGCGTTTTAATCCTTTTTTTGAACATCTGACATTTTATGATGATGCGTTCTCAACCCGGATTATCCCAAAAGACTTCAATGCAACCCTTCCCGTGGGTCACACGGTATCTCTGTTTCCCCTTTCAGGCCGGGTTTCAGGAATAACAACCCATGGCCTCACCTTCCCACTGAAGAACGAACATCTGGAAAACGGAGTCAGAGATGGAACATCCAATGAAGTTTCTGAGCCATCCATACGAATTACCCATGAGTCCGGGGCACTGGTGTTCATGACCCGTTTAACTACCAAAGACTTCGAATAGACGTGCACGGAATCGATTTACTCATCATCTGCGCCTATTTTATTCTGCTGATTTTTCTGAGTACCTTCCGCCGGAATAAAGATCATACGGAAAGCAGCTTTCTTCTATCCGGCCGAAGCATGACGCTGCCCGCCTTTGTAGCCACACTGGTATCTACCTGGTACGGAGGAATCCTCGGTTCCGGAGAATACAGCTACCAGTTTGGAATCTCACAATGGGTTGTGTTCGGCCTCCCTTACTACCTTTTTGCTATTCTGTTTGCCGTTTTTCTGGCTGGAAAAATTCGATCGAACAAAGCCCTTACCATACCTGAAGCCATAAGCAACACCTATTCCAAAGGCTCCGGTAATGTTTCTGCTCTGCTCATTTTTCTGCTGGTCAGCCCTGCTCCCTATATACTTATGCTTGGCCTGCTCTTTCAGTTTGTGACTGGATCAGAAAGCCACACTCTCCTTTTTTCTGTCATTGTTGCCCTCTTTTCGGTTGGATATGTGAGTATCTCCGGATTTAAAGCAGTTATTCGAACCGATATCCTGCAAGTAATCTTGATGTATTCCGGTTTTTTTGTGCTGCTTGTACTTGCATTTAACTACGCCGGAATGCCCTGGGAGATATGGGGGGATTTGCCTGAAACACACCGTTCATTTGATGGTGGCCACGGGATACCTTTTGTCCTTGTTTGGTTTTTTATAGCCCTCTGGACGTTCGTTGATCCTTCATTTCATCAGCGGGCTGCCGCTGCAACGTCGGGCTCTACGGCCCGAAAAGGGATCTACCTGTCGGTTGGCTTTTGGTTTATTTTTGATATGTGTACGGCACTGACCGGAATCTATGGCTTTATCATCCTGGGTGACATTGATCAGCCTCTTCTTGTGTATCCTGAACTGGGCCGGTATCTTTTGCCCGCAGGACTTACCGGATTGTTCTTTTTAACGCTGCTGGCAACCATCATGTCTACACTGGACAGCTTCCTGTTCATATCCGGCCAAACACTTGGGCGTGATCTGATCTCCCGAAATTACCGAATTGAAAACCCGATTCATGCCACCCGATGGGCCATGCTGATCTCTGCAGGCATAGGAATTCTTCTTATCATGATTTTTCCAAGTGTTATCGCTTTATGGTATGTCATCGGCTCTGTAATTATCCCCGGGCTGCTCCTGCCGGTTCTGGGAATCTATGTTCCGTTTTTCCGGGTTCCCCAAAAACTGGTAATGTACTCCCTCCTTCTGCCCTGTCTGACCTCGCTGGCCTGGCTAGTCCTGGGGGTTTCCGTTTCAGAGGATCTATACAGCTATGCTTTTTTGGGACTGGAGCCTTTTTATCCGGGATTGGCTCTTGCGATTATTCTATTATTCGCCGGGAAAGTACTTGAAACAAACTCTGAAAACTGAAAAGATCCCAGGTTCAACTGAACCAAAATACGATTCTAAGAGAACTCTGATTCACAAACACGTCTGATTCGGGACACATCCCATAGAAGCATATGCGTA
>JASCXY010000030.1 GCA_030012235.1 Balneolaceae bacterium ANBcel3
ACAAAGTGGTCTACCGGAAGATCATAGATCCCAAAATACCGCAATGCCAAAACAAACAGGAGGCCTAAAAGAGCACCCATAAACAAAGAAGGGGCAAAAATTCCTCCTACACCACCACTACCAAATGTTACAGAAGTAGCCACAATTTTGAGAAAAAGAATCATGATGAGCAGAAAAAAGGCCATCATCATGGAATGATCGTTTTGACTATTGAACATATTTCCGTCAAAAACGAAGTCTACCGATCCTCTCAATGCCGAATGAATGGCTTCAAAGCCTTCTCCGTAAATAGATGGAAAAAAGAATAAAATAACAGCCAGGCACATACTTCCGATGAACCACCTGGAATACCGACTCTTAATTCGGTCAAAAATGTGCTCGGTTGATTTAAAGATTTTGGTAAAGTAGGCTGAAAGAAATCCGGCAAGAACACCAAAAAGAATAAAAAAAGGAACTTCGTTTACCAGAAAGCCGCGTTGAATATCAACCGGAATAACGACATCCATGCCTGTCAAAAGAAAAGCGACCAGTGCACCCGAAAGCGCCGCAAGAAGTAAAGGGATGATGGAAGCCATGGTGAGTTCAAGCATCAGGACTTCAAGGACAAAGACGATTCCGGCCACCGGGGCTTTGAATATGGCAGCCATGGCGCCAGCACTGCTGCAGGCAATAAGAAGAATCATTTTTTTATGGCTTACACCAAACAAACGCCCAATATTGGAGCCCCATGCTGCACCGGTAACTACCGATGGTCCCTCAAGTCCGGCTGATCCCCCAAATCCAACGGTGAGCGTACTGGTAATAATGGAGGAAAACATGTTGTGAGGTTGAATCTTGCCTTTGTTTTTGGAGATGGCGTATAACGCCATAGGGATTCCATGTCCGACGTTCTTTTTTAAAAGGCCATGCGAAAAAAGGATGGTGGCCAATATACCGATGGCAGGCAACACAGGCAGAAGATAGTGCTGATAGGGGCCGGAAGAGAGGTGTGCCAGCGTGTCTTTGGTGAAAAAAACCAGGTTTTTTATGGCAAGAGCAGCCAGTCCGGCGAAAATTCCGGATAGAATACTTAAAAAGAGGATCAGACGCTGCCCGTGGGCGTGTTTTCGGACAGTGGCAAGGGTTTTTAAAAGAAAACGATTATTGGACATGACAGCCGGAAACTGCACAAAAAGAGGTCATCATGCAGATTAAAAGGTGTACGCAAAGCAATTAACGATGAGTAATGTATAAAGATAGGCATTAACCGGTAGATTGTGAATGGGAAAAATGTTTTCAAAGGGATTTCGCGCAGTCATTGCGGATATGGTTGGATGGTGATATCGAGCTTGGTACAAGGGGATTGCACGTTCGTGTCGAAGCATTAGGGCAGTTACTTTGAAACGAATACACAATGCCATTTTGACCCGTCATTGCGGGCTTGCCCCGCAATCTCCCAGTGCGGGGAAAGGCCGAATGTGGTGTGGCGGTGGTTTCGGGGGTGGTTAATTGGTGCGGGATTGGTTTGAGGGGAATGGAGCACGATTCAAGGAGATTGCGGATCAAGTCCGCAATGACAGCGCGAATCCGCAGCGGCCAGTAGGGTCGCGGTGGGGGCGTTGACGGGGGACGATTGAGGCGTAGTGGGTGGGTTGAGTCCGAGTCCTGGGGCGAGTCCTTGTCCGCGTCTGCATCGAAGCAACAGGGCAACGATCGGGGACAAACCCCACAAAAAAAGCCCTGCATCGCATATAATTAATTGCAATACAGGGCTTTAATTTTGGTACGCACGGGAGGATTCGAACCCCCGACCTTCTGATCCGTAGTCAGATGCTCTATCCAGCTGAGCTACGTGCGCATCCTTTTTGTCGAGAAACCAAAGATAAGGCTTTTTTTTCTGCTACACAATAAAGGATCGGGCCCGGAATCCGTATCACGGAGCACCGGGCCGCCTTAAATGCTCATCTGGAGATTAATACCGGTACATTTCAGATTTAAAGGGGCCGTTTTTGGGGACGCCGATATATTTGGCCTGATCATCACTAAGTTCATCGAGTTCAACCCCGATTTTCTTGAGATGGAGACGTGCCACTTTTTCATCCAACTCCTTAGGTAGCACATGAACCCCGATTTCAAAATCATCCGGTCGCTCCCAGAGAGCCATCTGTGCCAGAGTTTGATTGGTAAAGCTGTTGCTCATTACAAAGCTCGGGTGTCCGGTGGCATTGCCCAGGTTCATTAAACGCCCCTGAGAAAGAAGAATAATTTCTTTGCCGTCGTTGAATCGGAACATGTCAACCTGAGGCTTGATATTCACTTCCTCGCAATGCTCTTTCAGCCATCTCACATCAATTTCATTGTCAAAGTGGCCGATATTACCCACAATGGCCTTGTCCTTCATGTTCAGGAAATGCTCTCCGGTTAATATGTCTTTGTTTCCGGTTGCCGTGACTACAATGTCGGCCTCTTTGACAGCGTCGGCCATTTTTTTTACTTCATATCCATCCATGGCTGCCTGAAGAGCACAAATAGGATCAATTTCGGTGACGATCACCCGGGCTCCCGCACCTCGTAAAGAGGCCGATGATCCCTTCCCCACATCGCCATACCCTGCGACAACGGCAACTTTTCCGGCAAGCATGACATCGGTGGCCCGGCGAATGGCGTCCACACAAGATTCTTTGCATCCGTACTTGTTGTCAAACTTTGACTTGGTAACGGAGTCGTTGACATTTATGGCTGGTACAGGAAGGGTGCCGGCTTTCATGCGGTCATACAATCTCAAAACACCGGTTGTTGTCTCTTCGGAGATACCAATCAGATCTTTGGTGAGTTCCGGATAATGATCCAGGACCATATTTGTCAAATCTCCGCCATCGTCCAAAATAAGATTCAGAGGTTGGCCATCGTCAAAGAAAAGCGTCTGTTTGATACACCAGTCGTATTCTTCTTCCGACATACCCTTCCAGGCATATACAGGGATACCGGCCTGGGCTATGGCCGCTGCCGCATGATCCTGCGTTGAATAAATATTACATGAAGACCATTGGACACGTGCACCGAGTTCAATCAGTGTTTCAATCAAAACAGCGGTTTGAATGGTCATGTGAAGACATCCTGCGATACGAGCTCCTTCCAGTGGCCGGGAAGGGCCGAACTCCTCACGCAAAGCCATCAATCCAGGCATTTCAGCCTCAGCAAGGGCAATTTCTTTACGTCCGTATTCATGGAGGGATATGTCCGCTACTTTGTAAGGGAGCTTTTTTTCTTTTACTTCTGCCATAAAATTATATTCTGTTAAGTGATATCAAGAGGAAATGCGCGATTCCTCATTGAAATGATTCGATAATTTCTTTTGATTTCTGATAGTCTTCTTCCGGGCCCTGGGATCCGGAGATAGAAAGAACGTAGTCGCCATCCGGACTGATATACACCTTATGAGGAAGGCTTTGAATTTCAAGATCCTGAAAAAGTTGTTCGCCAAAAAGGAAAACGAAATCATAATCGTTGTTATCGACGAAATTTCGAACTTGTTCAGGTGTATCCATAAAACCGGGCGAAATGGCAAGAACCAGAAAGTCGTCCGGATAGTCATCCATCAGCTTCTGGAGTGTCGGCATGCTGCGAATACAGGGGGTACACCAGGTTTCCCAGAAATCAAGCAATAACGTTTTGCCGGCATAATCCTCCAGTGTAAATTCGTTGCCATCAAAATCCGTTAAAACAGCGTGTCGAAGTATTTCGTCGGTATGTTCGGGCGTTGCATTATTGTTGTAGGAAGAAGAAGCCTGTACCGCTCCGTATGCCAAAAGGCCGGTAAAAAGAATAATCAGGATATAGCGTTGCATATTACGTCGTCTTTGGTTCCTAAAGGTTCTTGTTTGTCGGCCCGGTTATTTCATAAGGATGTTATCGTGTCTTTATTGTCCATTCAAAAAAACAGAACCTTAAATATAACGAAAAGTGATGTAAGTTTGTTCCTTGCTTTCCCGGCCTGATTGTGTGGCGGGGGGCCGGGCCTGGTTGTTTAGTGCTTTGTAAGCTTTGAATTGGATAATTGTCAATTGAACAATTAAATAAAAAAACGATATATTATCATATTGTTAAATTTGATTTATAAATTATTTTTAACGTTTTTGGAGTATACAAGGCTCGTCCTTGATCGGGCTGGCTATGCGGAGAGATACCCGTATTATTTCCTAAGTTATGATTGTCGATACGATACAAAAACAACGATTTGAGCATAAATACAAGATCAACGAAGAAGTTGCGCTTGGTATCCGTGATTTCGTTTCTTCGTATTTGAGCCTGGATCCTTACGGTGCGACACAACCCGATTTGTCGTATCCGGTGCATAGTTTGTATCTTGACTCCCCGGACTTGGTAACCTATCAGAATACCATCAATGGAGACAGAAACCGGTACAAACTAAGAGTACGGTTTTATGAACAGATGGATGACAAACCACTGTTTTTTGAAATTAAGCGCAGGCATGATAAGGTAATTGCCAAAAAACGAGCCATTGTCCATCGATATGCAGCTCAAGATGTTGCCAGAGGCTTTTTGCCAAGTATGGATGCACTGGTAAATCCGTCCGCAGAACAAATGGATGCCCTGGTGGATTTTTGCCACCTTGTCAATGTCCACCGTGCCGAACCCAAGGTACATGTTGCCTACAAACGTGAAGCCTGGGTAGCTGACGGATCTAATAAAATTCGTGTAACCATTGACAGACAGGTACGGTCTGAGTCCCAAAAAACGGTTTCATTTTCTCCGGAAATGAGAAACCCCAAGTTGGTTTTTGGCAAAGATCTTATTCTTGAACTCAAGTTTACCAACCGTTTCCCAAGTTGGTTTAAGGAACTGGTACAGGTATTCGGATTACGTCAGGGTGGTGCGGCCAAATACGTGGATGGGGTGACAAACCTGGGTGAATATCATTTTTTTCGAAATTAATAAACTATAGTCTTTAGAAGATGTCAGATTGGTTCTTTTTGGGTGACGTTGCCCCGTTGCCAACAAATTTTCAAGCGTTGCTCATGGGTCTGTTCCTCGCTTTTTTATGCGGGCAGATGTTAGCCATGGTCTATATGGTTACCCATTCGGGCCTTTCATATTCAAGGACATACGTTAGCTCTCTTGTATTGATCCCGGTAACGGTCGCCATGGTAATGATGGTTTTGGATAATAACCTCGTTACAGCATTCAGTCTTATGGCTGTTTTTGCCATTGTCCGTTTCAGAAATATCGTACGTGATACACTGGATACCGTATATATTCTCAGCCTGATTGTTTTGGGAATGGCTTGCGGAACCCAAAAGTATACCACCGCTTTAATCGGGACGTTAACAGCTTCAACCGTTTTAGTTTATCTCTATTACACCTCGTTTGGGTCACGTCAACGTTATGACCTTATTCTTAATTTACGGTGGACCGACTCTTTGAAGAACTTAATCGCCCTGGAGAAACTTCTGGAAAGACATGCATTGAAAGTTCATATGGCAAGCCAGCGATCCGGATATGGAGAGGAAGGAGCAGACCTTTCTTTCAGGTTATTAATGAGAGATCCGGCCAGAGTACAGGACCTCCTGGATGAATTGAACAATCATATTGCTGTATCTAAAGTTACTACCATGAAAGCCGATGAAGAGTCGGAGGTCTGAAGAAACGAATTATCATGCATAATACAGAAAAAATACCGATACCAGCACATCTGAAATGGAAGGAGTTTCGAATTCGTATCCTTCCTTTTATAGTTTTTCTGGGGGTAGCAAGCGTGGTTGCCTGGTTGTGGAAGGAACAGACAGATGCGGCCACTATGACCGGCCGGGTAGTCGGCGTTCAGGCGGAGGTACGAAGCCCTCAACCCGGTCTTGTTTCAGAGGTTTTGGTACAGCCTTTTGATTTTATAGCTACCGGTGATCCCATAGGCAGGGTGATTACCACGGATCCGAAGATTATCGAAGCAGAACTGGCTGTGGTTTTGGCTGAAATCGAATTGATCCGGATTACGCGGGATCCCCTTTCCGGTCAGCAGAGGAACTTGATCAATTATGAATCGATGCATATTGATCTGATGGAAAACCGTGCCCGCCTCGGTATTGCTGAAATCAGAAGGGAAGAAGCCCGAAGGGAGTACGAACGCCTGGCCAGGTTATTGGAAAACAACCTGACATCACAGGAAATGTATGATCGTGCAGAGACTGAATTCAGCGCATTGAAAAAAGAGGCCGAAGTGATTTCTACATTGGTCGAACGGCTGGAACAACGGTTGGATGACCTGAATCTTGAGGATGTTTTTGAACAATGGAAACAGGAGGATCCAACGCTTGCGGCTATTGAGGTTCAGAGAAGGAGGATTGATCAAATCAAAGCAGAAATGATGCCGGTCGTTCTTTATGCTCCAATCGGAGGCCAGATTTCCAATGTCTTCAAATCAAATGGAGAATATGTGGAGCGCGGGGATACTATACTTCAAATCAGGACGGCTAATCCGGATTATATTCTCGCGTATGTACGTCATCCGGCGCATGTTATGCCGGAACCGGGGACGGAAGTTCTTGTCCGGAAGCAAGGGCGGGATCGTATTCAGGCGACTATGTATATCTCCGAAGTTGGTGTTCATATGGAAACCGAAGAGCAACTGGCCGGGCTGTTTCCCAATCAACCCTATGAAACCATCGGAATTCCGGTCAGAGTGGAGATCTCCGAGGATATCGGGCTTATGCCGGGCGAACGTGTGGAGATGCGCCTGAAATATTGACGAAAACAATGCCCCTTCCGGCCGGTTTTGCGTATCTTCCACGGACATTCATATTTGGCTGAAGGCTCGCCATGTCACCAATGCATATACCATGTTTCATTGTTGGGAGATATGTTTTAGGATCACATCCATCCGTAGACGTACAGGGCTCTCTTTACTATTTTCACTTATCCTGCTGATCCCCATAACAAGCAGGGCACAAACCGCTCCTCCCGTTCTGATCAACGAAATTCAATCTTCCAACAGCCGTACATATGCAGACGAAGAGGGTGATTATGAAGACTGGATAGAATTGTTCAATCCTTCCACAGACACCATCCGGCTTGGAGGTTTTGGCTTGTCCGATGACCCTTCCCGACCCTATCGATGGGTTTTTCCGGAGGGAAGCTATATTGAGCCGGAATCGTATCTTCTTATTTGGGCTTCCGGGAAAAACAGACGGAACCCTGAGTCTCCGTTACATACAAACTTCCGTATTCAGTCCAGGGGTGAAGATGTCCTTTTAAGTTGGTTTACGGTCCCGGATGGATCAGATACGCCCGTCCTGGATCACTGGAAGCCCGTCCCGGTTCCGACAGATTATTCATACGGTCGTTATCCGGATGGCGTAGACCAGAAGCGTTTGTTTGCGGAGCCAACACCGGATGCCCCGAATACCTATTCACCCTTACAGGGCGTATTGGATGCACCCGTTTTTTCCCATCCACCCGGGTTTTATACAGAACCGTTCGACCTGGAACTGTATGCAACGGACCCGGAGGCGGTTATTCATTATACAACCGATGGATCAACTCCTGGTCCGGATTCACCGATATATACAGGCCCGATAGCTATTGAAGCCGGAAAAGGGGGTAATCAGCACCTGAGCTTAATCCGCACCGCCCCTCGTTTTTGGTCTCTGCCGGATCAGCCGATATTCACTGGAACCGTCCTTCGTGCGATTCAGATCAGAGAAGGGTATCATCCGGGCGAACCGGTTGCGGGAACCTGGTTTGTTGACCCCGCCGGCCGAAACCGATACACCTTCCCGGTGCTCTCAATCCTGGTTGATGAAAATGACCTTTTTAGTGATGAAACCGGTATTTACGTACCGGGGGACCATTACGATCCGGATCAGATCTATTCCGGAAATTATTATATGCGCGGAGAGGATTGGGAGCGTCCGGCACATCTTCTTTTCTGGGAAGAAGGATCCGCACAGATTACCGGAGAGGGTTTGTCCTCTTCTGCCGGCTTTTCTCAGCAAGGAGGGCTTCGAATTCACGGTGGTGCAACACGCAGGTATCCTCAAAAATCATTGCGGTTCTATGCTCGAAACATCTACGACTGGGACTCGGAACTCCATTATCCGCTCTTTCCCGGACTCCGTAAAGCGGGTTCAGAGAGCCCTTTGGAGACGTTTAAACGATTTATTTTGCGTTCATCCGGAGACGACTGGTTTCACACCATGTTTAAAGATGCGATGGTTCAATCGTTGATCGGTGACCGCATGATAGACGTTCAGGCATACAGGCCGGCGGTCGTTTTTTTGAATGGCGAGTATTGGGGAATCCATAATATCCGCGAACGATTTGACGGATGGTACATCGAGACGAATTACGATATTCACCGGGACGACGTGGTTATTCTGCTGGATAATGCCGAAGTAAATCATGGAGAACCGGAGGATGATCAGCACTTTCTGGAAATGAGGGCGTTTATTGAGACAAAAGATTTGTCTGAGGAGGAGGAATTCCGGGAGGTTGAGCAATGGATGGATATCGAAAACTACCTGGATTATGTCACGTTTCAGGTGTATGCCGCCAATGCAGACTGGCCTCATAACAATGTTCGCTTTTGGAGAAAAAAAACGGATGCTTATGATTCCGGGGCTTCTTATGGGGCGGATGGACGGTGGAGATGGATGGTTTTTGATATGGATGCTTCGTTTGGTTTTCCCTATGAAGGAGACCAGTCCTGGTGGTCGCAGTACGATCACAATATGATCGAATGGATTACCGGTTTTGGGAATCCACGCCGTAGAGAGGGTTGGGTGAACGCGCTTTTTAACGGACTCATAGAGAACGATGTTTTTAAGAACCGTTTTATGAACCAGTTGCTGGCCGATGTACACTCCCGGTATAAACCCGAGTTTGTCGTTGAGCGGATAGAATCCTTCAGAAATGCGTATGAAAAAGAAATCGAAGAACATATTTCCCGGTATCCTTTTAGCGCAGGCCGCTCTTTGGCTGGATGGAATCAGCACATTGATCGGATGATTGAATTTGCAGAAAAGCGTCCGGAATACCTTTTAAACGACCTGATGAATCATTTTGAAGTAGGGCCGGCACATGAGCTCCATGTTAAAACGAATCAGGGCAGGGGGTATGTGAAAGTGAACGATACTCCTGCAAACCGGAAAACACCAGGCATTGAATCGGATTCTTTTTGGCAAACCATGGGTTTTGAAGGAGTTCCGGTATACCTTGAAGCGGTTCCGGCCGAGCAGGAGTATTTTTGGGGATGGTGGATAGACGGAGTACCCGTGGAAGAATTGGATCGGACTGATATACAAGTTGATGGCAAGCATATGGTTTGGAATCCAAACTCGGATACGAATATAGAGGCTCATTTTAGTTCATTTGAGAGTACGGGCAGTGATCCGGAGATTTTGCACACATTCCGGCTTAAACCGAACTATCCCAATCCATTTAATCATCAAACGATTATCCCATTTGAAATACCCGGCGCAGGAGAGGTATGGATTCGTATCTATTCTATCGAAGGAAGATTGGTTTCTGAAAAAAGAAAATCAGCACGGACAGTCGGATCATATACCTATGCGCATCGATCCGAGGGATGGGCTACCGGTGTGTATGTATATAGTGTAACGTGGGTAGCGGCAAACGGGCAGGAACGAATGTCGGATCAACGAAAAATGCTCTATCTGCGTTAATATTATTTAACATTATTGAATATGATGAGGTGTTCATTGTATTATTCTTGAGCACAGATCGTTCATATTTTATCCAAAAATGGACGTTTCGCCGGAGACGTTAATTTTATGAGTGATGTTAGTCCACACTTACGTGCAGTATAAGATGTGGAGTCGCCAGAGTCCGGTGCTGTATTTCGCAGGAAATGCGAAACATTAAATCGGTTATTTCGTATTACATACCCGTATTGGTATATACCGGTGATTAGCTATACTTCTACATTATCTTTTCTAATTGCCTCTACTCTTTAAATAGATATTGCAAAGATCCATGTTCAAGAAAATCATATACGCTCTACTTTTAGCAACACTTTCCATTTCTGCATCCGTATTTAGTCAGGAGCCAGGAAGAAATATCCAGCATGTAAATCCGGATGAGATTGAATCAATTACGGGCGGAACTTCTTCATCGGTCCAACACATACATAGACATAAAGATCATTATGATGGCTTAGAACCAGGAGAGCCGATTATCCACATTCCGGCCGACTTTTTTCTGCAGTGTCCCGATGTTCGGGAAGCTTACGAAGAGTTTTTAGAGCTACATCTTTCCGGACAGCTTGAGGCTCAGAGGAAAGAAGTGGCTCAGGTTTATCAAGTTGGAGATACCCGGATGTTTTTTACAAACAATGTCGGAGAAAGCACAGCTACCAATCAGGTTTTTGATGAAACCTATTTTGAGTTGAGGGCGATAGGTGAAAGAACTCAGATTTGGGTGGGGCATGAAGAGTATCAGAATGGGAATGTAACCGATGATGTAGTGGATTCTATGATGGAATCTATGGAAGTACGGACTCCGGCACGCTCAGTAAACCCGGATCAGGGAATAATATTAAACAATATCGATATTTTCGCCGGGGGAAACCCTGCAAACGTTCCAAATCCTTCTGGTTCGGGTATGGTAAAAGTGCTTTTATACGATATACAGGATGGAAGCAGCGATGAGCCCGGTTCCGGTTATGTAGGAGGTTTTTTTCATCCGGTTGATTTGGCTCCCAATCATCCCAGCAGTAACCAGGCTGCGATTATCTATATAAACACACGATTATTAGGGTTAGGGAGCGGTGAGGTTAGATATGATGCTGCGAACAGCACCATTGCTCATGAGTTTCAACACCTCATTCATGCCGGTGTAGGGCGATTAAATACGTTTATGAATGAAGGCCAATCGGAATTAGCGGAAATTTTGAATGGGTATAATGCCCGCATGATGGCTTTTTTAAATCAGCCTGACGAGATCAGCGGGAATGTTGGAGAGGGAGCGGCCAATGGTTTTTTTCGTTGGCGCAGTAGAACTAGTGAGGTCTTTTTTGATTATCAAAGGGCACAACTGTTTCATACATATATGTTTGAACAAGTGGGGTTTGAAGCAGCAGGAAGCCTGACGATGAGCAGCAGTATTACCCGTTCTCACCCCTGGCAGCAATACGAGGATGCGATAGACAGAGGCGGGGTTTCGTTAACATTTCGTGAAATGCTGAGAGATTTCTATATCCAAAACTGGCTTAATGGTAAAGGCTCAGGCTCATGGAACTACACAACACCCCAGGTTTCCGGGACTCGCATGAACATTGTATCGCACACACACAGAAACGACGACCGTACCTGGGTTCAAAATGAACGGGTTTCGTTACAATATGGAGGGGCTGAACTAACCCGATGGGTTGGGATTAATTCCCTCGAACTTACGCTGGATAGCCCTTCTCAGATAACGCATACACTGATCACTGAAAACAGCGAAGGTATCACTGAAGTGATTCATCTGGAGCAGCCTGAAATAATTTTGGAAGGAAGGTACAACGAGGTAGTATTACTATCCGTCAACTCAGTCGTTGTAGATACCAGAAACTATGGGGTTCGTAACTTTCACTATGATGCATACTGGTCACCAGGAGGACTTGATCTGGTAGAATTGAATTATGCCATCGCGCCGGGAGACCATCCGGGTCCGACGTATATAGTCGAAATCCCTTTTCTTGATTTTGATGGAATTGCAGTTCGAATTAGCCCTGAAAAGGATTCCAGGCTTCTTGGTGTAGATCTGAATCAGATGTGGGAACCGGAAGGAGAAGGAACGCTGCGTACTCACATAACCACGTCACGAAAAAGTGAAGAAGCCGAATATCATAATACGCGATATATGCCCAATACGGTCATAACGTATATCGATACCCCATTTGACCAGATTTATACGGGTGTGATGTCGATAAACTTTGATGAAGAGGAGATTTGGCTGGATGGTGGAGAAGAGTACCACGTTTTGTTTCAGGTGATTCCTGAAAGCGAGGATGCTAATATGACTTTTATTTTGGATCCTGGTTCAGAGGATATTAATAACACCAACTATTTTCCAGTTCGAACACTTCTTTCCCAAAACCATATGCAGGGCTGGGCGACCTTTCTCGGTGACTCAGAGGATGAGAACAATAACCGAAATAAGAACCTCTGGATGTCAACCCGGCTCTTAAGCGAAATAGAAGAAAGAGAGGAGGTTCGGCCTCCGCTGAGTGATCGTTTTGAACTGGTGAACAACTATCCAAATCCTTTTAACAATCAAACGGTCATCGAATTGAATGTACCAGCGGAAGTAACGGGATCGAGCCGGGTAGTGGTAGAAATTTATGATGTGATTGGCCGTAGAGTACAGACGGTTGCCGATGGAGACTTCCAGGCCGGACAACATCAGTTAACGTTCCGGGCAGAGGGTCTTCCGGCGGGTGTCTATATCGCCAGAATGCAAGCCGGTGATCAAACCGATATCAGAAAAATGATGTATCTCAAGTAGCACTATGGGTTAGCTCGAGAACCGTCAGTTCCGGCCTGACGGTTCTTACGGGCGCTCCAACCATGCCTATCCCGACATTGACATATAGCTTTTGGGGTCCTTCTGTATACAGACCCTTTGCATATTTTTGAAAAAGATGTATCGGATATACCGGTACACCGAGGAAGTTGAATCCAATCTGGCCGCCGTGCGTGTGTCCGGCAAGAGTAAGGCCGATATTGTGGTCCGGTAAAGAGAGTACCGTATCAAAGACATCCGGGCGATGCGACATCAGGATGCCAAACCCATCGGGATCGGCTCCTTGAAGGGAAGCCAAGACTTTTTGTTCATCCGTTTCTCTGGTTACTGCATCATCAATGCCATAAAGAGTGAGGTTTTCACCATTGATGGACAACGTTTGATGCTGATTGGTCAACAGGCCAAGGCTTCTGTCCAACAGAGAATCGGCAACGGCCCTTGATGATGCATAGTGATCGTGATTGCCCAGACACCCGTATATACCATATTCTGCTTTTAAGTCGCCCAACGCACGATGCAGTGCCGGGATTTCAGAAACGGAATTATCCACAAAGTCTCCGGTAATTATTACCAGATCCGGATGTTGCTGATTGGAAAGTTCAAAAATATCACGCATTTGTTGCTCCGTCATGTAAATTCCGGAGTGAATGTCACTGATTTGAACAATTCTGAGCCCGTTCAGGCCCGAAGGAAGATTAGGAAAGTGGAGCTTTTTTCTGACAATCTGATAATCATGGGCGGTTGCTGCGGATGCAAGGATCGTTATTCCGGAGGGCACAGCAGCGAGCGAAATTCCGGCCGTTTTCAAAAAAGTTCTGCGAGTTATTAGACTTTGAGGAGAGGATTCACATGAAACAGGTGATACACTGGATGTATTTTGGATAGCTGATGTATCAGAAAACCAGGTAACGACCTGTTTGGAGATACGCTTAATGAAACGACCTATAGCCAGGATAGCTGAAAATACCCGATATGCTACTCTGACAGGAAGAAGTACAAAAAAGCTAAAGACGACTACTCCAAAAAAAAGCCCCCCGGGATAAACGACTAAAACCTGAAAAAGAGGATGGTCATACCAGCCTATTTCGGTGGCATTGAATCGCAGTATAAATAGCAGGTTAAACAAAAGTAGGAGAGACAACGTGATTCGGCGGATGAAGCGGACGGTATCTGGAGGGTACACTTCAGGCAGTGACCGGAAACCGGTACGCACAACGTACCACTGCATACCACCAAAAACGGTATACAAAATCGTGAAGAAAATCAGAAACGAAAGAAGGGAATCCATAAATGTAAATAAATGATACTAATACAACTCAAAACGAAAAACAGAACAGGTTTATTGAAAGCAACGTTCCTTTTTTCTTGAAGATGAAAATGGATGGAGTGGTTATGGAGGATATTACCAGGGGTAATACTTAATCTTCTTACCGTAACTGTGATAGATTATCGCACCCTCAAGGCTGGTATAGCGGGGATTCACGCCGACGGAGTTAAGGCGTACAATCGCTTCGGTATCGGGGTGATGGTGGCGGTTAACAAAACCAAGCGAAACGATGGCTTTTTCAGCGCTTACATAGGTCATAAACGGGAACGTGGAACTGGTTTTACTTCCGTGGTGGCCGACTTTCAGTAAATCTGAGCGAAGGAAAGTACGGTAGCGATCAGCAAGAAAACGCTCCGCTTCTTTTTCGGCATCACCCGTGAGCAGTATTCGGGTATTTCCGTAGAGTACCATCAGTACTACCGAGTGGTCGTTCAGCAAAGAAGAGCGAATATGTTCATCGGGAGAAAGAACCAGCATCGGGACGGCCGGATCGGTGTGAATGATCTCTCCGCTGGAGAGCAGGCGGACCGGGATGTTTTTTTGCCTTGCTTTGAGCATGTAATTGTGATAGAGCCTGGAGTCGTACGTAGCTGGAGACTGATATATGGTATCAATAGGAATGTTATGGATGAGCGAAAGGATCCCGCCTATATGATCGGCATGCGGATGCGAAAGGATGACGCCATCCAAACGATGGATTCCACGGGCTTTTAGCTCTGGCAGGAGAACTCTTTCGCCCGAATCAAACGTTGGAGTCCAAAGCCCGGTATCGTATAAATAGTTATATCCGGAAGGGGTTTCGATCAGCACAGCATCGGCCTGGCCTACATCAAAAAAGGTGATGCGCAGTGGACGCGCGGAATACGACTCCCATGTAATGAGTGCGGAGTGCACAGCTATGGAAAGAAGGAGTCCGCAGAGCATTTTCCATCGAAGAAAGGGATAGGAATAAGAGGCAAACAAAGCGATCAGGAAAAACCAGATAAGAAAATAGAGAGGGCCGGGCAACTGTACTTCCAGCCAGGAATACGGGGAGTTTCCGGCAATATTCACATAGCGTGACAATGCTGTCAATATGTAGTCTCCGGGCACATTGAGTACGGCCGCTGCTTGAGGGACAAAAAGATAGAGGAAAAAACAAAAAAAAGCCCAGAGGAACATGCATTGAATAAACGGAACCGCCAGGCTGTTACTCAAAGGACCGGCAATGGAGAATTCATTGAAATAGTAGACTAAAATGGGGAAGAGCCCGCTTTGTACAAGTATGCTAACGGATAAAAACTGAAACAGGGCTCCCATTTTGCCATATCGATACTTTACAGGAAGTAAACGGCGGGTGGGGCCAAGGGTGGTAAGAATCACAGCAACAGCGGAAAATGAAAGCTGAAAACCTATATCATATAGAAGTGCCGGCTGATGTAGAAGCAGTATAAAAGCAGCAGCACCCAGGATGTTAATAGAAGTACCGGGACGGTGAAAAAGCCGGGCAACCATCATAAAAAAGGCCATGAGGGAAGCCCTGGAAACGGATACAGAGAACCCGGTAATACCCGCATAATAGAATAAAACTCCGGCACCAATAGTCAAACCGATACATCGCAGAATGAGGTTTCTTCTGAACCAGGGCATAACCAGCCATACCGGAAGTAATATAAATCCGACATGCATACCGGAAACGGCCATCATGTGAGCCAGACCGGCCCTTGAAAACTGAACCCGTATATCCGGGCTGAGTCCGGAACGGTCACCAAGTAAAATGGCTCGTGCCAGGCCGGTATTACTTTCATTGAATATTACACCCAGCGCATTGTGAAGCCTGAGTTGTTGGTTTGTCCAAAATCCGTCTTTTTTCTTCTGTTTAACCTGAATGATCTCGGAGATGAAAATGCGGCTGTATATGTTTCGTGAGGCCAGAAAGGAGGCGTAGTCAAATTGATTTGGGTTAGTCGGTGAATCAGGAAGGCTGAGATCACCGTGAAAAACGATCTTTGTTCCAGTCTGAATATGAAGTGTTGAATCTGGTTTTTGCAGAAAGGCTTCGGTGGTAAATGGGCGAAGCCACATGGGTAAAGCATGTATTTCTACAGAATCCACCTGTATGGTCAGAAGGCGGTTATCGGAGCGTGTATTTCGCTGAGAGTGAACCACTCCATAGAATACAAGTTGGTCTGCCGGGAAGTGTTTCAGTAACCGTTCATCGGCGTGTTCAGGTTGCGTTGAGAGACGATGATGGCTGAATCCAAATAAAACCACCAGAATGAGATAACACAGAAGGCTTGCTTGCTGACGGTAATAGGAAGCGGCTCTAAGGGTGTTTAAGACGATGGTTAAAATCAACCAGGCAAAGCAAACCCATAGAAGTGCGGCAGTACTTATATAAGTCGTTGTCAGATTGGAGAGTACGATTCCTGCAATTAAAAGAAGTGCTAATCGCAGCAGGGGGTATGCTCCGACAGGGATTTCTTTAATAGCCACAATGCGCTCTGGGTAGATTTCATATTAGAAGATCATACTGAAGAGCCGCAAAGGCGATAAAACTTACAACGAAAAAGAGAAATAGAAAGAAAGGGGGACAAATCTCAAAAAAGAGATACACATTGAGAGCGGGTTCAGGTCATCTCATTGAAAATATCTCTGGTATCCTGGATATGAATAGCGATGTTGTTTCTGAGTTCATAGAGGCGGCGATGAAGCTCAAAATAGACATCCTCTGTTACAGGTCGGCTTTTTAGTTTTTGAAGCTTGGACAAGGCTTCATTGGCACAGTACAGGGCTTTTTTACAATAGGCTATATTGGCACCAAGAACATCCACATCAAATCCCATGGAATAAGCTGCCGCAAGCTTGGAGCACAATTGCAGGCAGTCTGAGACAAGTTTTATAAACCCGGGGTGCTTCAGGTAAGCGGGTTTATTGTCATGGAAGAGAAGCAGATCGGCAGAAAAATCTCTGGCTTCGGTGTATACGGTGATATTTTCCAAAGGAGCATAGTCATAATGGCTTTCCGATCCATGCTCGTCCATGTAAATATCTTCGAACAGGCTTTCTACATCATCATCAACCAGGCCTTCCTCGTTAAACGGAGAATCCTCATTTTCGGGTTCCTCGTCTTCAAAAAACAGGTCATCCTCTTCAAAATCTTCTTCGTCATCCAGCGGGAAATTGGCTTCCTCGATCAGAAGCTCTTCTTCGATAAAAGCATCAACGGCATCGATTTTGGTAGGAAACGTTTTCAGATGATACAACCACCGGGGATAAAGCTCATACTCCGGTTCCATGACTTCACGCAGATGCTGGTGCTTTTGGGTCATCTCATCAATGTGAGCTTCCCACTCGTGCTCGTCCCAAATGTGATTATCATCAAAAGAATGCATAAAAAAAACCGTTCAGAATCTATCTCTAAAGATACAACTTTGAAATGAAAGGGTACAGGATTTCTAAAATTATTAATGAGCCTGTACGGAAGAGAAACGGAAAAAACACGAAAGATCGTATGCCGCAAAGGAATTCCCTTGAAAATCAAAGGTGTACGGCAAGGATACATATTGGAATATATAACCTGAAGTGTTATCCAGCGGGAGTCCTACTCGGAAAGCAGGCACCGGGTTTTAAAGAGACATGAGTACGCCCATCATAACCGTTGTCAGTTTGGGTTCTGCAATATCGGCAGCGGCCAAAATCTCTTCCATTTTTACGGGTTTGAGTGCATCCGGGAAACATTCGTCGGTAACGGCTGAAATGCCCAGGGATTTCATACCCATATGATTTGCTGCAATAACTTCAGGGACCGTACTCATGCCGACCACATCGGCTCCAATATATCTTAAAAACCGGTATTCTGCACGGGTTTCCAGGCATGGGCCGGAGACGGCGACATACACTCCCTGATGCATTTTTATCCCATTTTTAAGAGCGGTTTCTTCTGCAAGGGCAATAAGCTCTTTACTGTAGGGCTCACTCATATCAGGAAATCTGGGGCCGATGGAGTCGTCATTCGGACCAATGAGCGGGTTATCTCCCAGCATATTGATATGGTCGGTGATACACATAATATCACCTTGGCGGAGATTTGGATTCATACCTCCTCCCGCATTGGAAACGAGAAGGGTGTGTACACCAAGCTCGCGAAGGACACGAACAGGGAAAACGATCTGTTGCAGTGAATAACCTTCGTAATAATGAAAGCGTCCTTGCATGATAACCACCTTTTTACCTCCCAGGTGGCCAAACAATAAATTTCCACTATGGCTTTCTACGGTTGAAACCGGGAAATGGGGAATATCTGAATAGGAAACAGAAGCAATGGTTTCGAGATTGTCTGCAAGCTTTCCCAAACCTGTCCCGAGAATGATCAGGTAATCCGGGTTAAACGAAGTTTGCTGTTTAATAAATGACAGGGCTTCATTCCGCTTCTTGCGGAAAAGATCCACCGGGTCGATGTCGTACATAACCTGAAATGATTAATCGTCCAGTTCATCAAGAAAATCATCCAGGTCATCTTCTTCTGAACCAGATGAGGATGATGTTGATTTCTTAGTTTGTTTGCTGTTATTGTTTTCTTTAACAGAAGCAACGGGTTCAGACTTTTTGCTTTTAGACTCATCCGACTCTTTTTTATTTGCGTCTGCTTTTTTTGAGTCCTCGGCTTTATCTTTTTTGGTATCCGTCTTGTCGTCTTTTTTGTCTGAAGAAGTATCTTTGCTCTTTTTAGATGCTTCTTTGGCTTTCTCCTCTTCTTCTTTTTCTTTCTTTGCTTTTTCTTTGGCGTTTTCTTTTTTCTCCTGCTCCTTCAGTGATGACTTGTAGCTCTCTTCAATCAGCTTCATTTCCTTTTCGAAAGCCGGATTGTCTTTTTTGAATACTTTGAGAGTTTCGTTAGCCAGATCCACATAAGATTCTATTCCGCCGATCAGTTCTGTACGCCTTTCTTTAAGTCGGTTGATGCTATCCACCAGCTCTACTTGCTCCTTTTTTGCATCAGAGAGTATTTTTTCGGCTTGTTTTTCGGCATTTACCGTGTATTCTTCGGCTTCTTGCTTTGCCTTTTTGGTACGTTCTTCGGCTTGTTTTTCGGCTTGTTTTATCTTCTCAGCCGCTTCATCTTCCGCTTTCTTGATCCTCTTTTCCGAGGATTCTTTAGCCGCACGCAGAGTTTCATGCATTGCCTCTTCAACCTGCTGATAGTGGCGGAGCTTGTCTTTCAGTTTCTGAATCTCATCATCCTGATCCCGTGTTTTGCTGGTCAGGTTCTCCCATTCAGAAGACACATAGTTTAAAAAAGACTGTACTTCTGCAACGTCATAGCCCCGCATGGTGCGGGCAAAAGTCTGCTGCTTGATTTCCAAAGCTGATAATTTCATAATAATCGGGATATGTGTTTGCCGTATCTACCTAAAATAACAGTGAAACAGCACCAATACAAGACCGTGTTTTATGAGCGCAATTTGTTTTTAAGCGGTCGGTCTGCTATTTCGGAGTCCCGATTGGTGTCATTTATGGTATGTAAATCGGCTTCTTTTAATTTTGGGCTGGATGAATCCGAATCCACGAGGATGGTTTCAAGATTTTGGATACGTTTAATTAATAACTCCTGACGTTGCTCATATTGATCTATACGACGTAAAAGTTGTTGGTTGTCCCGGAGTGGTTCTTTCGGAACGAGCCAATCACGCATAAAGGAAATAAATTTTAGTGTGATAAAACCGCCTATTCCAAAAAC
This sequence comes from Balneolaceae bacterium ANBcel3, assembly GCA_030012235.1. Taxonomy (GTDB): domain Bacteria; phylum Bacteroidota; class Rhodothermia; order Balneolales; family Natronogracilivirgulaceae; genus JASCXY01. The sequence goes on from JASCXY010000030.1 coordinate 19,566, forward strand.
GGAAAGAATTGCAACAATCGGTACAATGATGTCTTCATTCATAACGGATAATGTATGACTACCAGAGTAGTTTAATTACTGTGTGCCAGGGTTGAGCATATGTAGTATTTTATACCCCAACTACGTAAATATAATGGTGTTGTTGCAAAAAAACACGATATAATAAGGCCTATGTGTAGTCTCGTGATCCAAACAGTGTTGACCCCAGTCGGATGAGCGTTGCTCCTTCCTCGACAGCAATTGAATAGTCGCCGCTCATTCCCATTGAAAGTTCATTCAGCCGGATATTTCCGCCTTCAAAAGAGCGATGTTTATCACGCAATTCTCTCAGAAAGCGGAACTGTTTTCTTATGAGTTCCTGGTTGTCTGTAAAAGAAGCCATGCCCATAAGCCCCTCAACGGAAACATGTTGAAGTCCGGAGGCAAAGGAGAGGAGCTCTGGCAAATCACCGGCATCACACCCGCTTTTTTGATCTTCATCGCTGATGTTGACCTGAAAAAGAACATGCACATGTCTTTCGGCCTGTCCAAGCCGCTTTTCAAGTTCTTTAAGTTGTTTGGTTTTAGATATGGAGTGAATCCAGTCCACGCAGTGCACCAGATTTCTGATCTTGTTGGTTTGCAGGTGCCCCACCATATGCCATACGATGTCATCCGGAAGATCTTCTGTCTTTGAAGTCAGCTCCTGCACTTTATTTTCTCCAAAATGGCGAAGACCGGCCTCATATGCTTCCATAATTACGGAAACAGGATGGGTTTTTGTAATCGCGACCATACGAACATTGTCCGGATTTCTTCCACTTTGCCGGCACGCTTGATGTACTGAATGATTGACTAAGGCCAAGTTTTTTTTCAGCAAAACAGAATATATTTGGTTTTAGAAATAGTTCAGACGGTGGGTAAAGATAGCATTTTGAAGCTATAAATTCATTCAGATCATACGTTGAATGGGTGTTTAAATGGATAAAATACCCTGTTTAATCATCATAATGTATCTATAGTCGGATAAGTTAGTTGTTATTTTTTCAATAAAAGTGTATCTTTCTTTTCTGAATCAAAAACGACAGCGTTCTTCATTATCGTGTATTTTAACAGAGATACCATTTATCGATACGATCCCGCCTGCGCTGGCACGGAAAGCGAACAGACCGGAGGCTGCTCGAAGATACGATGAAGAACACCAACCGTCATATCCTCGAGTTTCTTGAAGAATGGGCTCCCCAAAGCACCAAGCTCGAATATGATAATGTTGGACTTCTTGTTGGAAACAGTGAGCAAGAACCCCGAAAAGTCCTGGTAACGCTGGATGTTACCGATGAAGTTGTTGAAGAAGCCATTCAGAAACAAGCTCATCTGATCATTGCTCATCATCCGCTTATCTTTAGAAAACTATCCAGAATAACTGAAGACGATGCTGTTGGGTCACTGATATACCGCCTCGTGAAGAACGATATCAGTCTGATTGCTGCTCATACCAATCTGGATGCCGCCTACGGAGGAGTATCTTTTGTCCTGGCTGAAAAGCTGGGTCTTCGCGAAATTGAATTTTTAAAACCCTCCGGGTCGGATAACTCAGAACGCCCATCAAATGTTTCTGAAGAATCCGGTTTTGGCGCCATAGGTACCCTTGAGCAACCAATGGCTGCCGATGTCTTTCTCCGTCATGTGGCACAAACACTCAACGTACGGGGGCTCCGTTACAGTGGATTTTCAGATACCATCTCTAAAGTCGCTGTTTGTGGAGGTTCAGGAGTATTTTTGACCGACGAAGCCGTTAAGAAAGGTGCGCATGCCTATGTAACGGCCGATATTAAATATCACGAATTTTTTTATGGATCCTCATCATTTTTATTAGTTGATGCAGGACATTATGAAAGTGAAGTGCCCGTTATCGGAGCACTATGTGACCGGCTCTCTGGCCGGTTTCCGGATATCGAAGTTATAGCTTCGGGCGTTAATACCAATCCGGTGAATTATTTGACAGTAAATCCCAATTAATTCCAAAAGGCGATCTGATTATTATATGGTAGAAGTACTCCAAAACCTGACCAACCTGCAATATATTGATAACCGTATCGATGAATTGAAGCGACTTCGTGGCGATTTGCCCGAGGAGATTCTGGATATTGAAACGGAAATAACCCGGTTGGAAACCCGTATCAAGCGAACCAATGCCGAGCTAAAAGACCTGACCGTTGAGAAGTCCAGTCTCGAGCTTGAAATTAAAGACGCAGATGCCCTGGTTGAAAAATACGAAGAGCAGCAGCTTTCTGTAAGAAACAACCGTGAGTATGATGCTCTTACAAAAGAAATTGAAGCTCAGAAGATTATAAAAGACAGTGCACAGTCACGCCTGGAAGAAATCGCGCTTCAGACCGTTGAAATGGAAGCTTCCATTGAGGAAAACCAGGCTAAACTTGATGAAACAAAACAGCTGCTGAAGGATAAAAAAGATAACCTTGACCAGTTGATCGAAAGTACAAAGAAAGAGGAAGAAGAACTTCTGAATAAGCGGGAAGAGGCTGCAAAGAATTTGGAGGCCCGCTATTTGAGAAGTTATGAAAGGCTCAGAAAGGGTCTTCATAATGGAATGGCTGTTGTTGCTATGGAAAGAGGATCCAGCCACGGTATGATGCTTCCTCCACAGGTACAGGTAGATGTCCGAAGGAAGAATAAAATCATTTTTGATGAGAACTCCGGAAGAATTGTGGTAGATCCAAGCTTTTTTGACGAAGCCCGCAAGATGCTTAAGCTGGGATAAATCACAGCCGTACCGTTTTCTGTTTTTATTCGTTATCTTTATAGTACAGGGTTGCCGGGTAATCGCTTTCTTTGCTGTAAGGGCATGGAGAGAGGAAAGTCCGAACACCTGCGGACACCGCGCCCCGGGAATACCGGGGAGCTTCATTTTCGGATGAAGCATGGAAAGTGCCACAGAAAACAAACCGCTCTCTAACCGGAGTAAGGGTGAAAAGGTGGGGTAAGAGCCCACCGCCTGAACTGGTAACAGCTCAGGGCAAGGTAAACCCCGCGGGGTGCAAGGCCAAGCATGGTAGTGTGTCGTCCGCCACGATACTACCGGGTAGGCTGCTTGATCCTGTCAGCAATGGCAGGACCAGACAAATGATTACCGGCTTGCCAATAAAGGCAAGCTACAGAATTCGGCTTACAGGCAATCCTGCTTTTTTTACATCCGGGCTTTTTTAAGTTCCCGATTCAGATCTCTTTTAACGTCCTTTTCAGCAATAGAAGCTCGTTTATCGTACTTTTTCTTTCCTTTCGCGAGCCCAAGTTCCATTTTTGCAAGGCCACGGGTGAAATAGAGCTTCAAAGGTACAAGCGTCATCCCTTTCTGATGAAGAGCCCGGTCTACTTTCCGTATTTCATCCTTTCGGAGGAGTAGCTTTCGGTCACGGCGAGGCTCATGATTGTTGTATGAACCCTGCTCAAACGGCTTAATATAGAATTCTTTTAACCAGACTTCTCCGCTTTTCAGATAGGCAAACGCATCTCCGAAACTGGCATTACCCTGACGAAGGGATTTAACTTCGGTACCCGTCAGTACAATACCCGTTTCAAAAGAATCTTCAATAAAGTACTCGTGTCGGGCTTTTCTATTCTGTATTTGAGGGGTTCCGGTTTTATTTTCTTTTTTCTTTACCACAGGATACGGAGTCGTCGGTTATATGTATGTTATTCTTCAATCGACCCAAAGATATACATTTTTATCGGGCAATCCCATCCGGAACAGGACGATCCATTTGATGATAGATCCCTTCAATCAATTCTATATGTTCGGAAGCAATGGCATTCTGATCGTCCAGCTCCAAAATACGCCGGTAATGTTGTAA
>JASCXY010000300.1 GCA_030012235.1 Balneolaceae bacterium ANBcel3
GCCCATTCACGAATGACAGACTCCGTGGATCGTCCCGCTCCATGTCCTGCGCGCGTTTCAATTCGAATGAGGACAGGATTTTCACCGGCGTGCTTGGACTGAAGTTCTGCGGCAAACTTATAGGAGTGGGCCGGTACTACACGATCATCGTGGTCGCCTGTTGTAATCATGGTCGATGGATATACCGTTCCTTCCTGCACATTATGTATTGGGGAATATCCAAGAAGATACTCGAACATTTCCGGGCTATCCTCCGCTGTACCATAATCAAAGGCCCATCCGGCACCGGCCGTGAATGTGTGGTAGCGAAGCATATCCAAGACCCCTACGGCAGGAAAGGCTACCGCAAAGAGATCAGGACGCTGATTCATAACGGCTCCTACGAGAAGGCCGCCGTTTGATCCGCCCGAAATAACCAGCCGTTCGTTGTTGGTGTACTCCTGGTCAATCAGGTATTCCGCCGCGGCAATAAAGTCGTCAAAGACATTTTGCTTTTTCAATTTGATACCCGCATGATGCCAGCGTTCGCCGTATTCACCACCGCCGCGAATATTGGGCTGGGCGTAGATTCCCCCTTTTTGAAGCCAATGCAGGCGGCTGATTGCAAAAGAAGGCCGGAGGCTGACATTAAATCCACCATATGCATAAAGCCAGAGAGGGTTGGATCCATCCCGCTCGACACCCTTTTTATAAGTAATAAACATGGGGATTTTGGTTCCATCTTTGCTTTCGTAGAAAACCTGTTCTGTGATGAAGCTCTCCGGATCAAAATCGAGGTCTGGCATCCAGTATAATTCGGATTCGCCGGAGCCTATCTGATAGGAATAGATGGTCGAGGGGTAGGTAAACGATGTAAACGAATAATAGAGCGTTTCATCCTCTTTTCTACCTGAAAAGCCACCGGCTGTACCCGTTGAGGGAAGTTCAATCATCCGGATTTTCTGGCCGTCATGGTCGTATTGATGGACTTCTGTTTGTACATCAACCATGTAGTTGGCAAAGAGATAACCTCCCGCGGAAGAAGCCGAGAGAACATGGTCTGTTTCAGGGATGACATCCTCCCAGAATTCCTGGCTGGGGTTGTCTACGCTGAATGCAATCAGACGATTGTTGGGAGCACGATAATTGGTATGGAAGAACAGACGGTCTCCCTGAGAGTCCACGAGATAATGATCGTTGTCAAAATCTGTGACGATCGGGATAATCTCCCGGTCATTCTTTTCGAGGTCTATGAGGTAGACTTCATTTCCGGTTGTACTTACCGCTGCAGAAATAACGACATAACGTTGATCTTCCGATACCCGGCCGGATACATATCGACGGGGTGTTTGAGGACCACCGAAAATAAGTTCGTCTTCACTCTGGGGAGTTCCGATTCTATGGTAATACAGCTTATGCTGGTCAGTCATCGCCGAAAGCTGGCTGCCATCCGGAGCTTCATAACTGCTGTAAAAGAAACCATCGTTGCCCAGCCAGGAAATTCCCGAAAACTTGATATCGGTCAGGGTATCTCCGATTTGCTCCATGGATTCTGTGTCGATGACAATGATCTTACGCCAATCGGATCCGCCCTCAGAAATGGCATACGCTGAAAGAGATCCATCTACAGAAAAAGATGTGGAAGCAAGGGAAGTTGTTCCGTCTTCAGAAAATGTATTGGGATCAAGGAAAACCTCTGCATCTCCATCCAAAGTACGCTTTCTGTAAATCACGGAGTGGTTTTGAAGGCCGTCATTTCTGGAAAAATAGTAATAATCGCCGTGTTGTACGGGTGCCCCGACACGCTCATAATTCCAGGAGTCCGTAAGTCGTTCTTCTATGGTTTGTCGAAAGGGTATTTGATTTAAAAAATCAAAAGTAACCTCATTTTGAGCATGTATCCAGGATTTGGTATCCTCTGACAAATCGTCTTCCAGCCAGCGGTATGGATCGGCGACCTCCGTATCGAAATAGGTGTCGATCACGTCCGATTTTTTTGTCTCCGGATAAGGAAGAAGATTAAATTCAGGAGTAAATTCCATAAAAACAGGGGCACTTTCCGTAGATTTTCTGCTCTCAGAGCAGGATATGATTAAAAAAACAGTGAATATGAGAAATCCGTATTTATACATGAGTTAGAGATATTTGTGATGAAGAGGCTCTGTTTACCTGAATAATTAATGCGGTTTTTGGGGATAGGGTTCCCGCTATACAGAAAAAGAGCTCCTGTAACAGCCTGATATTTTAGGCTTTTGGCAAAAAAACTAAAGAGAACATGTTGTAATGAACTGTAGAATAACATTCAATAATAAGGAATTATTGCCACATTTTACATTTCAAAGATCAAAT
>JASCXY010000301.1 GCA_030012235.1 Balneolaceae bacterium ANBcel3
CTGGAATATGGTACGGATACGTTAGAATTACACACCGATGCCATAAAAGAAGGGGATCAGGTAATCATTCATGATGATTTACTGGCCACCGGGGGCTCTGCTCTCGCTGCAACCCGGCTTGTTGAAAAACTTGGCGGCAAAGTTATCGGCTATTCCTTCATCATTGAACTCTCTTTTTTGAATGGTAAAGAAAAACTGGACAACTCGATTCCTATACACCGGCTGGTATCTTTTTAATATTTTCAGAATCCTGAACCATCTATACAATAATTAACATTATTATCTGGTTGAATATCATATAATCCTGTTTTTTTCTGTTGTATTTTTTGATATTTTCGGTTCAATTGTACAGATGAAAAAGGAGTTCTGTTTAGCAAAAGATTTTTTTTACGAACACAGAAAGAATCAAATCATAATCTAATTCAAAAAACAATGGTCTCAACAAAACATCTCAGATTTCTGGGGAACCTGACAGTCGTAATGTTACTGGCATTTACGGTTGCCTGTGGCCCTTCACTTACACTTACCGATGTGGACTATTCACAACCTATGGAATCGGTAGCATCACCTGACCAAAACGGTATGGTTAATTATATCGGAACAGGGATCAGTTTTGATGTGACTCCTTTGAATGTTAAAGAACGTGGCGAAGGCGCCGCTTTGCCAGAAAAGGTTCGTATTATCCGCAACAGAGACGGGTACTATTTTGTTACAGCCCCCGGCTATCGTAATGTCTATGTTTTTACACCCGAGGAGCGTGCTCTGAAAATGGAGGAAAGAATCCGCGTATCTGATGCAGGGCTTGCCAATCCCGCATTTAATCAGCAGGGAACACATATTCAGCTGATCGATGGAAATACAGAGTTGCGTCTTTCCAAAAGCGGCATTGTCAATTAAACAGAAATTTCAAGCTACGAATTAATAATACAGAACCATGAAAAAGTTAAACTTATATACGGTACTGACTGCGCTGCTCTTTTTAAGCATGGGCGTAATGTCACATGCACACGCACAGTTTCAGTCCGACTTCCAGATCAAACAAAATTTCGATCATGATCATGCACAGATTTTGGATGGACTGAAGACCATCGAGTCCGCAGAAGAAGCGGAAGCTCTTGAGGAGCAGGTAGACGAAATGGAAGACCGTTATCGTGATTATCAGTTCCTTCTCGACCAGGTGCTCTATCCGGAGTCGCTGGATTCCCGCATCACTAACCTTCGGGAGCTTGCACAGGCCACTTCTATGCGTATTTCCCGAATCGGTGAAAAAGGTGAAACCATCGTTGTTTTGGAAGAGCGCATTGTGGAACTGACCAGCGATGCTACCCGATACCAGGAGCGTGCAGAGGAGTTAAATAGTGAACTTGGTGCCATGCGCCGTTCTCGTGATGCCCATGCAGCCCAGGCCAGAAGACTTCGCCAGGATCTGGATCAGCGTGATGCTTTCATCATTAAAATGATTGACTCCACGTTTGTTGCATACAACGATGTGGATCTCGCTTCGCTTTCTCCGGCAGAACGAAGAGAACTTGCACTTGAAATCGATGCACAGAATGTCTTCGGTTATATTGAAACCGTTGTTGATAACAACATCGCTTTCCTGGATACACATACAGAACTGAGCACGGCCGACTTTATCAAACTGTACGATGTTCAGGTAGAGTTTGATCGTATGTGGAACAATATGGGTGCTGATCTTGCCGAGATCTATGTTTCTGAAACGAACAGAGAAGAAAGGCTTGCCGATATCGTTGAAAAAGTAGATGAGTGGGGAATGCTCATTGACAACGCGGCCTGGTCTGCTCTTTCTGACGCATTTGCCCAAAGCAATATCAATCTTGATCCATTCAGCAACTCGCTTCAGTTCTACACCGCTCTGAATACCTATCTTGACACGGCCATTGCCCGTGCCGAGGAAGAAGGCGGAGAAGAAGAGCTTGAAAGATACTACCAGTTTGCTGATCTCTGGTTCAATGAAATCAAAACCAACTGGCAGCAGTACATGATTTCAGCGAATCTCATGACGTATGACAATTTCAATACGATCGATGAAAAATTGGCCGATTGGAAACTTCATGCTCAGCCCGATCCATCCAGAAACCTGCTTCTTTTGGGTATCGCTGTATTGATTGCCCTGATCCTGCTTGGCCTCTGGCTGAAAGAACGAAGCAGTAAGTAATCTGCTTTGATGATGTGGTAGTAACCACATTCCGAAATTAAAAAAAGCCGGCTTCCTTAAAAGGAGGTCGGCTTTTTTTGTGTGGAAGGGGGGTAAAGATTCCTTACCTACGCAAGGAGTCCTTTTATGTTAGTGCCAG
>JASCXY010000302.1 GCA_030012235.1 Balneolaceae bacterium ANBcel3
CTGGCCATTGTCAAGATACGATCAAGTCACCGTACAGCACCAACAGTGTGTGGAAGCCTTACGATGGTATGACTCCAACAATCTCAGACCAACCGGATTATTTCGCAGCGCCATTTATGCCGGTATTAGAGTCGCCAAAGAACGGTGCCATGACGATTGCTGCCAACGGCAGAGTTGCCTCTATTTACTATAGCGCAGAAGACGCAAACGTTGTGGGGGTGGCAGCCGGGGCCTTGCGTAAGGATATTCAGCGGGTGACGGGGTTGCAGCCAGAGCTGGATACCGGTGTCCCTCAGGCCTCAACCGCCATCCTGATTGGAACCATTGGTCAAAGCCCGCTGATCAACGGACTGATTGAGGCAGGTAAGATCGATGTTTCTGAGATCAATGGAAAATGGGAGGCCTATACCGCTGCTGTGGTGAACAACCCTCTTCCAGGTGTTGAGAAAGGCCTCGTTATTGCCGGAAGCGACCGACGTGGAACAGCATTCGGAGTCTTTGCTTTATCCGAATCGATGGGAGTCTCTCCCTGGCATTTTTGGGGTAATGTACCTGTACCCGAAAAGTCTGCTCTGTATATCGCCGGCAGTCATACCCAACCTTCTCCCGGTATAAAATATCGTGGAATTTTCATTAATGATGAAGACTGGGGCTTCCAGCCATGGGCTGCTAACACCTTTGAGCCGGAAGTTGGTAATATTGGCCCTAAAACCTATGCCACCGTATTTGAACTGCTACTTCGCCTGCATGGCAATGTGATCTGGCCGGCCATGCACGAGTTCCCGGTGAAGAGCACCCCTTTCTACGAAATTCCTGAAAACAAAGTTGTCGCGGACAATTATGCAATTATCATCAGCACCTCTCATCACGAGCCCATGCTAACGAATAGCCATGAGTACGATGAAGACATTCAAGGCCCTTATAATTATTGGACCAACAGGGAGCGTATTTATAACTTTTGGGAGAATCGGGTTAAAGAGACGGCCCAGTATGAAAACATCTATACCATCGGTATGCGTGGACGCACGGATGCAGGTATGCTGGCACCTAAAGGCACGACAGAAGAGGAAAAAGCTGCCAAAATTCAGAATGTGATTATTCCCGACCAACGTCAGATGCTTGCCGACCATGTGCATCCGGACCCTTCAGAAATTCCTCAGATTTTCATTCCCTACAAAGAAACGCTGGTCCAGTATCAATCCGGACTGGAACTGCCTGAGGATGTGACCATCGTCTGGCCGGACGATAACCATGGTTATATCCGCCAACTTTCTACGCCTGATGAGAATCTGCGATCTGGGGGATCGGGAGTGTACTACCATCTTCAATATTGGGGCGTACCTCGAAGCTACCTGTGGTTTCACAGCACACCTTTGGGGATGACGCAGTCTGAAATGATGAAGGCATGGGACTTTGATGCTCATAAAATCTGGATTAATAACATTGGCGATATCAAGCCATATGAAATTGGCACGGACTTCTTTATGCGCCTCGCCCGAAACCCGGAAGCCTACCGCAATTTTGATCAAAGAGAATATTTTACGCAATGGGCAGAACACATCTTTGGCGACGCTCATGCAGATGCCATAGCTGAAGTTCTTGAACGTTACTTCCGCCTTAATATCGTTAAACGTCCAGAACACCTTGACTTGATTGATAGTGGTTTTAGTCATGTCACAAATGGCGATGAAGCTCAACAGCGGCTGGAGGCTTTTGTGGCATTGACGGAGTCCGCAAACTCGATTTATGAGCAACTTCCTGAGTCACACAAGTCCGCGTTTTACGAAATGGTACTTTACTCTGTACGTACAACCAGCCTGATAAATCAAAAGGTTTTGCTCGCAGAGCGCAGCCGTCTTTGGGCTGACCAAAATCGTGCTGCTACAGCTTCGTTGGCTAAGCAGGCTCGTGCAGCGTATGAAAAGTCTTTTGAGGAGGTGCGTTTTTACAACGAAGAGAACGCCGATGGAAAATGGAATTACATGGTGAGCCCGATGCCGCTGTCGGAATTGCCGCAGTGGGCTCATGACACCCAACGTGCCTGGGTTATGCCGGATGTTGGAGAGTATACGCCAGCATCCGAAATGCGTCTGGGTGTGGCGATTGAAGGATCGGCAGAACCGATTGAAGAAAATTCGGCTGGCGAGCTGCCAACATTTAATCGCCCGGCCGATGCCAGTTACTTTATCGATGTGTTTAATCAAGGTGAGGGTGCATTGAACTGGACAGCCGAAACAAGTGACGCATGGATAAAGCTTACCCAAACCAGGGCAGAGGGCGATGCCCGCATTTGGGTAAGTATTG
>JASCXY010000303.1 GCA_030012235.1 Balneolaceae bacterium ANBcel3
GTGGGTCGGTTATGGCAAAAAGAGTTCAGATTGAAGGAGGTCATACGGATAATCAGAAAGGGAGAATTCATTTTGATGGAAATTTTGCTGGCCTGCCTGAAATTGGAGATCCGGGAGACGGGTCCGGAGATGAGTTTTTGTTTACCATTCATCGATGGAAATAAGTCTGCCGCAGATATGGACTTGTTATTGAAAGATTTATTATATTAGTATCAGGGTTCCTATATCTTAAAGGCAAACTATGGCGTACGGTCAGACAATATTAACCATTGCGGCGGTGATTCTGTTTTCCATTCATGCGATGACAGCACACCGCCTCTACAATATGGCCGTGGAACGCTCGGTAGAGACCCAGGAGTTAACCGAAGCCATTGATTTTGGCCGTGCCCTCAACGATCGTGTACAGGCTTACTCCCTCAGATACTGGACGCTTATGGAGCCACCGGAGCAAGGAGGGCTTTACGGACTGAATGATCCTTCGGACCCCAATGGAAGGCTGGAATTTCACGGCGGCTCAGGACAGGTCTTCTATGCCACGGTCGAAATTGGAAATCAGGAAGAATTGATGTTCAAACAGGAAGGCCGCATGGTAACGGTTCGCGTTTTTAAACCCAACGGCAATAACCTGGACATCCTGACGACCTATACGACGGCTGTTATTGATGCCCGAAGGCGAAATCTTGACTAAACCGCATCTTTATTTTTTGTTAAACATAATTAAAAGGATGTTTGTAACGTTTTTTTTTAACTCATAAATTCCGAAGGTTATGTATTCTAAAATGGACTATATCACCTCGCTCATTATTGTAGCGCTGGTTACTGTGATGGTGTTCAGCCTCAAGGCATTTATGTTTGATACCTCCAACGACAACCGGCTGTACAACCATGTACAGATGCAGGCCAATCTTGCCGTGGATATTCTTCAGGAAGAACTGCGTGTGGCACAGGATATTATGCACTACTACGAGGTCACAGACGGGCCGGACTCGTTGCGTTTCAGAACCATTTCGTTTTCGGATGCTTCCGACGATCACGAGGTAGTTACCCTAAAAGTGGAACACAACGCGCTGCTTATCATAAAGCATCATATGGAGACTGCCGTTCAGGATACGGTGATATATCCGTTGAATATCCGGGAAATGAATTTCAGCTTTTATGAGCCTGGTGTGGATCCATCAACGATCAATCATACGAATGCAAATCACATTAGAATGCAGGTCATGACCGAGAGTAACCCGGAGGAACATGTCCAGACGACGAGCCAGGAGAAGGTGGCCAGAGCTACGGCAAATAAAGAAGTGTTTCTGAGAAACCGGTTTGTTCCTGGTATGGATACGCATACCCCTATTCCTGAATAAAACAGGAACAGGAATGTGAATAATCCCAATCCGTAAGGCCTGATGTGAGAAAAGTGCGCCCGAAGCAATAAAAACGCCCCGTGGATGTGACGAATAAAGGGTGCCTTTTCTTGTTCCGGATCTGCAGCAAGGCTGTTCTCAGATAAGCCAGGAACCTGTTCGCTTAGCGTGATTCCCTGCTAAACCCATCTATGCTGTCAGAAACAGACAAAATGAAAAAAGAGAGAGCATTTCAAAAAAGCATAATCGACCGGCAGAAAGGCATTCCCCGATATGCCGGAAGGGGATACTCAGAACGAGCTCGAGCTCGCCTTCCAAATTCTTCGGTGGCATTAATTCGTCGACCCTGAAGAAGGGTATATGTTATTGGTACAAAATAATATAACAAGTATTATATACTGTTATAATTGCAAGAAAAACCGTATTTTACAACAAAAGCTTGCAATTATGATTGGTAAGAGTCCTGACCAGAACCAACGTGACTGCTTCGACCCGCTGCTTAAGGATTTTATCAATCCCAAACATGATTTGGCTATGTTGACCGACCAGCTTCCATGGCAACAGATCGAATCCCGGTTTGCTCCATTGTATTCGTAGACCGGTCAACCTGCCAGGCCCATTCGTTTGATGGTAGGGCTGCTTTTGTTGCAGCGCATCTACAATCTCAGCGATGATACCCTTGTTGAGCAATGGGTTGCCAATCCCTCTGTCATTTCCAATCCCTCTGTCATTGCGAACCCCTCTGTCATTGCGGGCTTGACCAGCAATCTCCTTGAATCGAGCTAGAAACCCAATCAACCACTCCTCCGCAATCCCCTTGAACTAAGCACCACACCTCATCCGGCCTTTCCCTGCGCCGGGAGATTGCGGGTCAAGCCCGCAATGACTGCTCGGAATGGGCCTTGTTATTGTTTTCAAATATGGTTTTGCGGTTTTCC
>JASCXY010000304.1 GCA_030012235.1 Balneolaceae bacterium ANBcel3
AATCCTCAAATATTGCCAATACGATATGGCTCATCAGGCCCACTTCACCCTGATCCATATGCCGTATCACCTCATGAGACCGTCTGTCTTTTATTCGAAGTCCGCCTCCATACGAGCCCACCCAAAAGTTATCCCTGGAGTCGTGCAACAGGGTCCGTGTAGCATCCATTCCATTCGCAAAATCCGTCAAATGAATAAAGGATTGTGTTTCTGGATCATAGCGGTTTACTCCACCATCGTTCGTAGCCAGCCAGATCGTCTCTTCACGATCCTCATAGATGCCATAAACATCATTACTGGAAATGGTTCCGGGAACATCCGGATCATGAACAAAATGCAGCAATGACCCTGTTTCAGGATCATAGCGGGTCACTCCTTTATCATAGTATCCGGCCCAGACAGCCCCTTTACTGTCTTTTAACAAGGAAAGAACGACGCAGTTTTCCAGGCCCATCGTTTGAGATTTCCCCCCAAAGGTATACGCTTTAAATGTCTTCTTCTTCCGGTCAAAGACATTCACTCCTCCTCCACCAGTCCCCACCAAAAATTCACCGCCGGACGTTTCCAGGAAGGATACTACAGAGCGGGCACTCAACCCATATCCAGCCGCACTTTGATCATGGTAATACTCGAAGTTGGCCGGTTTCAGATCCAGTACATTAAGCCCTCCGTTTTCCGTACCAACCCACAACACCCGGTTATCCGACTCATATATGGAATAAACATTATTCCCGGATAAGCTGTACGGATAATTTGGAATCGTTTTAATATGAGCAGTCGTTTTTGTTTGCGTATCCAGCCGCACCAATCCCTGTCCGGATGTTCCGATCCACACATAGCCTTCAAAGTCCATATGCAACCTTCTTACAGGGGCTTCTACTCCTTCCGGCAAATATGAAATACGTGAAATACGATCGGTTTCCGGGTCATACATGTCCACTCCTCTCTCCGTTGCAATCCATATCATCCCGTTATCTGCGACCAGCAGATCATTAACGGTGTTATGGCTTATGGTGGATGGATCCTCCGGGTCATGTAAAAAATGCCGGAAAGCTCCAGTCATTTGATCCCTCATATTCAGCCCGTTCACGGTTCCAATCCACAAATGTTGGTTGTGGCATTCTTCCAATGCCGTAATGTGGCTGCTGGAAGGAATGTTATCATATTCCGGATTGGCAAAAAAATGATAAAAAACATCCTTCTTCCTGTCGTAATAGTTCAACCCTGACATGGTTCCTATCCATAACTCATCCAAACTGTTTTCGATTATCGCGGTTATGGTGTTATCGCTGATACTTGAGGCATGGTCCACGTAATCCGTCATGATACGTGTAAACGTCTGTGTATCCCTGTCGTAGACATTTAATCCGGTTCCGCTGGTTCCAATCCACAAATTGTGATCCCGATCTTCATACAAAGTGGATATACTGCTTCCGGATAATGAATTCGAGTCCACGGGATTGTTCCGAAAAACCTGGAATTCGACACTATTGAATTTATTAAGGCCATTTACAGTTCCAATCCAAATAACTCCTTCGTGATCCTGCATGATGGCTGTGGGGGTACTATGCGATAAACCATCCGGGCGATTCAGATGATCAAAACTGAAGAGTTCGGTAGGCTGACCTGACACAGGAAATGTGGCCATCATCAAGAGGCAAAAAAGGACAGGAGCAAGAGCCGTGTACTTCAACTTCATATAGTAAAGCTTCTTTACTGGAAATTTTCAGACAGCGTTTTATAGTGACACAACCGTATTCATTGGATTCCGTATGCATACAGACCTGAAAACATCGGATCCGGCCGACAGGATGAAGACCTTGTTTGTTTTATTATCGGCTAAAAGAGATTTTTGAAAAGGTATATTACTAAAATAATTTGATTTTTTTAAATCATCACATATATGTATGATTTTTAAACATTTTATTTAAATCCTTGTTATTGTACGTTCATACCTACTGTGCCACAATAATCACTCTGTATCTATCATGAAGACAAAAATCACGATTCTGTTTTTTTCGTTCCTCTTTTTTCTTCCTCTCTCGTCGTTTTCTCATGCTTCTAACGATGAAACCCGTTTAGTTGGGACACGGGTAGCTCCTCCGTTTGTTATGCAGGATGAAGATGGGGCCTGGCACGGTCTAACCATCGCTTTATGGGAGCACCTTGCCGGGGAATTGGAAATCGATTATGCCTTCGAGCAGAGGGATATCCAGGGATTAATTAACGGAGTCTCCGGTGGTCCCGAGGCCGAGTTATTTGCTTCGGCTTCGGCATTGACCATCACCGCAGA
>JASCXY010000305.1 GCA_030012235.1 Balneolaceae bacterium ANBcel3
CATGATTTCTTTTATTTTACATCTCCTGTATGGCGAGAACAGATAGAATTTGTTCAAATGGTCGCACCCCCTTTTTCCCGTTTAAAGTTTGGATGCCGATAGTTTCATTCAACTATTAAAAAATGGAAAAGAATTTACCCTATGTTTTGTTGAATGCAAGGAAAGCCGACATGGTTTCTTATGTTGAAGCGCATCCGGAGGTTTTTGAGGAACTGATGGATTTAGCCGTTTCCGGTACCGATCATCTCTCATGGAGAGCCGCCTGGCTGTTGTGGAGCTGCATGGAAGAAAACGACCATCGGTTGCAAAGATTTATACCCCGTATTCTTGATGCTATTCCCGAAAAAGAGGACTCTCATAAAAGAGAGTTATTTCTGGTTTTGTTGAAAATGGAACTCAATGAGCAGGAGGAAGGGATTCTATTTGACCTGTGTGTCCGGGTCTGGGAGGATACACGAAAGAAACCATCGGTACGTCATGGCGCATTTCGGCTGATTATTAAAATAGCCAGGCGCTATCCTGAATTGATGGACGAAATTGGTTACCTCACCGGGCATCCGTATGTAGAGACGCTTTCCGCAGGGGTTAAGAGATCGGTTATGAAACTAAACGATTCATTATCAGCGTAGTTTCGCATAGAGTTCAATGCAACCAGCACACGTAACACGATTCAGCCAATCATCGCGTACAGAACTCCAAGTACTCCGATTCCTGCCAGCACATACACCAGTCGGGCGGGCATAACACCATCGTTTTCGGCGGCTTTACCGAAAATTCCGAAGACCAGCGGGTGGACAAGAAAGGGCATGGCGAAGACAAAGGCGATCATTCCGGCGGCTTCGGCGCCAAACATTCCTTCTTGTATTGCTGCAAAAAGGCCGAAGTGGGATATTGCTGAGGCATTGGCCATTACAGCATCTGCAAGAGGCATGCCTGAAAGATCGAGCATCAAAAGTCCGCCAAAGACAGCAACCAGCTGCCATCCAAGTGAAAAGACCATCAACCCACGGATTTCTGACTGCTCCCGGTCAAGGGCACCCCGTAGCATCTTTAATGCGAAGAATGTCAACAGGATTCCGGCGGCAACCACCAGCAGGGTGTAAGGAATAAGCAGTTTTCCCGTCGTGGCACTCGCCGCTAAAATGGAAAACACGAAGATGTGGCCGATAAACGGAATGTTGATCATAATCGGGGCGCGGATGGCGGCCTGTGAACCCAGGTCGCCTGCCGTACATGCTCCGGTAAGGCCGGAGTGAGAGAGCGACCCGGCCATTCCGGGAGCAAGATTTCGTATGTGATTCGCATGACCGAATAAAATCAAGAGAGTCAAGCCGCCGAACATCCAGAAAAGTTGTCCGAAAAAGCCGAAAGAAAGCACGGAGGTCATACCTGTGAGCATGAACGCCTCGGCAATACGTGATCCTCCTACCATAAAATTGGCCGCAAGAACTATGGGAATACCGGCAAAAAGCAGTGAGCGGATGGTGGGGCCGAATTGCCAGCGAACCAGAATCATACCCATTGTAACGGACAAGATCATGGCAAAAAAGATCTCGGGGAGTGCAATGACCGGCCGTACCCATACAGCAATATGAAAGGCAATTACAAGCAGTAAGATGATGGTCGCGGTTTCAATTATACCCTTGCGAATGTAGACGGCTTTATTGGTGATTTTTGCACGGTAATCAATGAGAATTACCGACGCCACCAGGCCAATGTATCCTATCAGGGGATAAAACTGATCCAATGGCGCTCCCGTTGAATAGCCGGTGATCAGTCTTTTGATTGCTTCAATACCGGTCAGAATAAAAAAGCCACGTACGAGAAACATGAACTGGGTAGCTTTGGTCCCCAAAAACAGTTCCTGAGACGAAGGAACGACCATGTCTTCGGGATTAATCTTCTGATTTGTTAAAATTTTCCTTATTTCCTGCCCACCTACAAAGAAAGAGGCCATGAGTGCGGTAATGGTAACCCGGCTGGTCAGATCAACCATGGGAAACTCCGGGAGCCCCGGGGTTGCAAGGCCGGTGCTTACCATCACATACCCCATGGTCAGGCCAAAGACGACGATAATCAGAATAGGGGAGTAGCGGGTTCCGGCAACAAAGGTGCGGGAAATAAGCACCATGGAGATCACGAGCAAAAGGGTGAGCCAATACTGGTTAAGGATATGAACGATGGCAAATTGGTCGGTTATGATATCCATGGATTTACTTTTAATCTGTGAGGTGTCAGGAATAATAGAAACGTACCAAAAGTACGACATAACAGAGAATCCTACCATT
>JASCXY010000306.1 GCA_030012235.1 Balneolaceae bacterium ANBcel3
AAAAAAAACCTGTGGCCTTTGTTTTCGGCCTTTATCATGGCTGTTGTACTGGCTTCAAGTACACCTGTTCTGGCCCAGGAAAACAATGGAAATGGAGAGAATAACGGGGCCAACGGATCCAATGAAGAAAAGGTACTGATTCATTACTGGAACTTTAATGAAATTCCTAATGACGTCTTTTTTTCGGTGAGTCGCCCCGAGCTTTTAAATGTATCCAGCCGGTTGTATGGCGCTCTTTTATCGTACGATGGGGGTTCGTGGGACCGGGTGAACGATCCGACTCCGCTCAATGCGAGAGAAGTTGAATACAGCGGGGATGATGACCGGGCACTCCGGCTGAGAAATCCCTCCGGTCCCTTTATAGTTCATCTTCCAACTACGGGCTATCAGGATGTGGTGTTCCGATATGCCGTAACCCGTACCAGTAATGGCGCTCATCAGCAAATGATTGATTACTCACTGAACGGTGGTACCTCCTTTAGCAATGAGGGAATCGAAACGTCTCTGATTACGGTACTGGAAGGAGAGTACAAGCTGGTTGAGATTGATTTTTCTGAGATAGAGGGAAGCAGCAATAACCCCGACTTTTTGGTCAGGATCCGAATGGAGGGAGAGAACTCGGAACCGGATAATACATCCGGAAATCAGCGCGTAAATCATATCACGCTGGATGGGGTTGAAATGGAGGCTGACGAAGAAACGGAGCTGATCCATCACTGGGATTTTAATAATATTCCAAACGACGTCAACTTTCCGGTTCGAACCGCAATCAGTGCCGGCGGGATTGTTGGAGGAAGCAGCCGGGTAAACGGAGCCTGGTTGCGCTACGACGGCAGCCGCTGGGATCGTGTGAATGCTCCGACACCGTTTAATGCACGTGCGTTTGTCTATGACGAAGAAGATGACCGGGCCATCCGTCTGAGAAACCCGGGAGGAGATTTTGTGCTTCGGCTTCCAACGACCGGTTATAAGAATATTGTATTCAGTTATGTTGTAAAGAGAACATCAAGCGGAGCTGAGGGGCAGCAGCTTACCTATTCTACCGATGGATCTATCTTTGTTTCGGATGGATTACGGTATAGCAGTATTCAGGTGGGCGAGAACTACATCCGGCACCGAATTGATTTTTCCGGAATTACCGGGGTTGAGAATAACCCCGACTTTACAATCCGTATGACCATGACCGGAGAGGGATCCGAATCCGACAATGACAGTGGAAATCACCGGATCAATCACGTTACGGTGGATGCCGTCAAAATGACCCCATCTTCAGCGGAAGGCGATCAACAACTGGCTCAGGAAATGATTCTGGAACAAAATTATCCGAATCCCTTTAATCCCGAAACGGTTATCCAGTACTCTATTCCGGCGGAAAGCCATGTGAGTCTGCGTGTATACGATATCACCGGAAGACTGGTTGAAACGCTGGTAGATCAAAGAATGAGAGCGGGAAGTCATTCGGTTGCTTTTTCTGCCCGAAATCTGGCCGGCGGTGTCTATTTTTATCGTCTGGAGTCCGGTGGAATGGCCCAAACCCGGCAAATGACCCTGGTGAAGTAAGGAAAACAGCCGTTGAGGCGCGGTCTGATCTGAGCCGGTACTTCAGTACTGGCCGATGGAATAAGGCAGGATCTCGGGAGGATCCTGCCTGGTAAAAGGTGCTTTTCGAGCTCTACATGGAATCGGAGACTTTTTTGCCGGTTTTGCACGCGGCTTCAAGCGCCGGTTCCACTTCATCGTTCAAGTCCTCCTCGCCCTGCACTCCCTTATAGTATTTTTTCAGAAAATAAAGGCTCACATGCACCAGTCCTATCAGCACGGGGACTTCAACGAGCGGTCCCACCACCGTGGCAAAGGCGATAGGGGATGCGATTCCGAAGACCGCGATGGCAACGGCGATCGCCAGCTCAAAATTATTTCCCGATGCGGTAAAAGCAAGCGTGGCGCTTCGGCTGTAATCCGCTCCTAATTTGGATGCCATGAAGAAGCTGATGAGGAACATAAAGACAAAATAGGCCGTTAATGGAACGGCAATCCAGAGAACATCCAATGGACGGTAGACAATTTGTTCTCCTTGCAGACTGAACATCACAACGATGGTAAACAAGAGTGCAATCAGTGTCATCGGAGAAATGCGGGGGATGAACACCTGATCATACCACTCCTGGCCTTTTAGCGGTATCAACAACACCCGGCTCAGAATTCCGGCACCAAACGGAATGCCGAGATAAATAATGACGCTTCCGAAAATTTCACCGATGGTTACCTC
>JASCXY010000307.1 GCA_030012235.1 Balneolaceae bacterium ANBcel3
GCAGTATGCTCCGGAATATCCATACCAATGATAAAGAGCTTAATCGCCTAGTTAAATCAATTATAGAAACAAGAAAGACCAATGAAAATGCGGACATTTCTGAATTAAAATCAGAAATCGATAAAGTTGTTTATCAACTATATAACTTGACGGAAGAAGAAATTGAAATAATTGAAAACAACTAATGATTGATTGGGCTGACATACAAGCGATATTCAATAACAGAGAAATAGCCCTGCTTCTTTGGGTTGCCGTTATTGTTTTGGCTGTGTTGCTTTCTAAACTCAGGAAGTCGCTTGTTCCATTAATTAAAATCCTAACAAGTAAAATGTTTCTGATTATTTTCTCTCTAATCGGAGCTTATTTATTCGGAATAATATTACTTCTGAAAAATCTTGAAGTATGGCAAACTTCAAACTTGAAAGATGTTTTGTTTTGGCTTTTTACAGTTGGATTAATCTTGGTTTTCAAAATCAATGATGCTAAAAGCAACGCATATTTCAAAGGCATTTTCCTATCAGCAATCAAATGGACAATTGTTCTTGAATTTGTAGTCAACCTTTATAGTTTCAGTCTATTTACCGAAATAGTAATTTTACCTGTTTTAGTTTTCTTAGCTATGACACAAGCAGTTGCAGAAATGGACGATAAGCATAAAGTTGTTTCAAAATTTTTGCAAAATGTAATCGCAATTGCAGGGCTTTCAATATTCTGTTACTCACTCTACAAAACCGTTATAAACTTTGAAGCTGTCCTGACTTTTCAAAACCTTGTTTCATTCCTGTTGCCAAGCACAATTACAATTTTGTTTATTCCATTTGTTTACTTCTTGGCTTTGTACAGCACTTACGAAAGTTATTTCATTCATCTTGACTTTATGACTGTAAAGAAAGACAAGGTAAAAGAAACAAAGAAGCTCATATTTAGAATTGCAAATATCAACCTTGACAAACTTTTAAGGATTAAAAAGAACTTCGAAAAAAGGGTTTTTTATGACGACACGAACCTAAAAGAATATATAAGGGTAATAAGCAAAAAATCATACAACAGTATTTAATGACAGGATTTGACGACATATTTAAATCGGCTCAATGGCATCAAAGCATTCAGAAATCTTTAGGGCTTAGCTCTCAAATTTCGGAAATGCTAAAAGCACAAGAAAGCATTACCAAAAGTTTAAGTGGCGTTAATATGATGGCTGAAATTGCTAAAAGTATGCAACATCAAAAAATGTTTGCAAGTCCTACTATGTCAGCGATTGAAGCAGTGTCAAAATCAATAAGCCATCAATCAAAGTTTGCAATCCCACAATCTGCGATTGATGCAATCACATCTATAAACAGACAACACGAGCAACTTTTTGGAAACCTCAGAAGCATAACAGAAGCATTTACAAAAAATCAATCTGCATTTTCTCAAATCAATAGTTGGCAATTTGCCATTAGTGGTATTTCAGGACAATTGGCAGCTATAGCTGCAAGCCAGCAAAATTGGGATTTAATAGATGATTTTGAAGAAATTACAGAAGAAGCCGTTTTATTAAACGAAAGGCTATATGACGAAAACGGTGTTTCAAAAGAAGGCCTAATTGAGCTTAAAGAGTTTTTCCAACGAATAGAAATTAAGGTAGACAAAATTGATGCAGATGCCAATTCTGTGTTTTGGAAATTAATCGCACTATTGAGCATAATACTTTCATTTACAGGCGAAATAAGAAATTGGTTACCGAAACCAAATTATGCTACAAAACAAGAAGTTGAAACCGTAATAAACGACCAGTTTAAACTATACGAGAGTAAACTTAAAGAAGAAAAGGAGATTAGAATTACCGAGAGAGAGTGCAAGGTCTTGATAAAGCCAAAAATGAAATCAGTAGTAATTGAAAAATTGCCGTGTGGCTTTGAAATTGTTGTGTTACAGGTAAATCATAAATGGGTTTACGTAAGCTATTTTAGCCCAAAAGACAGCTTGCCACAAACAGGTTGGATAATGAAAAAATATTTGAGCAAACTATAGTAATAAAGTCAAGTGATAGTATCATAAATTGAAAACCCTCTTTAAATATCGCCCACTTTCAGAGTTTCTTTTTAAGGAGCTTTACTATCAAGAGTTGTATTTCGCTTCCTACTTTGAATTGAACGACCCACTCGATTTGTCGGCTCGAATTGAATTTAGTTGTGAGAAATCCGAACAAGTAGAATACCTGATTTATTTTCTGTTTAAGACAACCCTATCGCTCACTGATGTCTTAAC
>JASCXY010000308.1 GCA_030012235.1 Balneolaceae bacterium ANBcel3
GGTTACGTGTATGGTGTCGTTTGGCGATTCGAAGCACGAACCTGTCAAACCGTTACAAAGTTTATTAGATGTAACGCCCTTGAAATTAGCACTATCCGCCAAATGCACTATACACGATGTTGGGTGTTCGTTGTTTTTAACCATCAGCATATTTTATTACCAATTCATCTTCAAAATCAAAAGTCGTAAGAGCATGTTTCATTTTGTCAAATTTGCCCATGTTATCAATATTTGCTTCAATAAAATAAGTAT
Organism: Balneolaceae bacterium ANBcel3; assembly: GCA_030012235.1. Taxonomy (GTDB): domain Bacteria; phylum Bacteroidota; class Rhodothermia; order Balneolales; family Natronogracilivirgulaceae; genus JASCXY01. The sequence continues at coordinate 253 of JASCXY010000308.1, forward strand.
CGTTAATTGGAACAGCTTGTCTTAATCCTTTTTCTGTTGGGTTTTTCGTTAGACTAATGCGTTCTCCTAAGTCAGATGTAAAAAAGGTTTCGGGTTGTAATTCAAAAAGCTGTTTAAATACTTCTACATAAAGTTTTGCAACTTGGTTAACTTCAATTTTCTGGTCAAAGAAAATAGCATATTCTAATTTTTTATGTTTTGGGTCATCCGCTTCAAATATGTTTAGTTCACCGTTATCTCCATTTGTTTTTATTTCGATTTGAGGGTATGACCATATTTTTAAGAAACGTTCTGAAATTAGGTCAAAACGTCTTTCAATTTCAGATTTATCCCATTTATCAAGGATTGAAAGGTATTTGTTCATCCACAATCGACTATCTTTGTAACCCGCACCGTCTAAATCTCTTTTATCCTTAAATGGCTTATTACCAAGTTTCCCATTGTTGCCTGATAAAGTCAAATTTCCAATAGTATTCACGTAATTCTCTTTAATGAAGTTGTATTCGTCATTACCTAATTCAATTTTCCACTTAGGGTCTGGATTTTGAGGGAAAATGTGCTCAATTGTAATGTCTGGATTACCTTCAATTGCAACTCTCTCAATATTTTCAAAATTTTCCAGTCTTTCAAGAAGGTAAATTCTATTCTTAGATTTTATATTGTAAATGTCTTTAACCTTGAAGGCATCAATAACTTCTGAGTTTTTCGGAAAACGCTGAACACCTGACCTTTGAAGCAAGGACTTTTGAATTGAATACAAGTAATTATGTGCATCCACCTTGTCATAAAGACTCATAAATATTTTATTCAAAGCATTAGTCGGTAACCCCAATATAAATCTTCTCCATGTAAATGATTGAATTAAATCGAGAACTTTCAGAAAAGTAGGTTTGTCAATAATTGAAGAAACATAATCATCATAAACTTTCATTAAGAAAGGAAATGCCACATTTATTTCAAGTCTGTTGATATACTCTAATTGTAATCTTAATTCCTTATCTGTTTCATTTTTAGGATTAATCAATTTGTTGTAGTGCTTAACCAATCCTTTTATGCCAGTAAGGTTGCTTTCAAGTTCGTCTATTGATGTTGTTGGATACTTTGCTTTAAATTCAAGATATACTTTCCCTTTATTCGGAATTTTTTTGTTTTCCAATGTCAGGTAGTCGCGAATATAGTCTGAAACTCGACTAACATTTAAAGTCTCGTCTTTTGCAAGTTTTTCAATTACTTCCCAATAATTTTGATAGATTTTGTTTTGGTCTCTACGGTTCAGCCCCATTAAAATATAATTCCGAATTAAATCCGCTTGGGATAATTCTAATCCTGTTGAATTTAGGCTTTCAAAAATTCTTTGAGGAGCGTCTTTCTCTCTATCAAGTGAAATTTCAACGAACATCAGTTTAGAAAGACCTTCCATAACAAACTGATAATTTTCTTCTGTTATTCGTCCTTTGAAGTAATTGAAATTATCAACAAGTTTTGAAAAATCAGGAAATTCTTCGTTATCGTCACCTCTCAATAGATATTTTAAAGCTTTATCATTATTTTCAGTTGGTCTAAGTTTAAGTTTCTCTTCTTCAGGGGCAAATTTGTTAATCAGATAAGTTTCGCTTATTTCGTTAACAAGTCCTTCGTCTTTTAGTTCTTTAGCAAGTCTGTGAAGAACCAAGTAGATGAGTGTTAATGTCGTCAATCTTTGTTGTCCATCAATCACAGTCAACTCTTTAATTCTTGAAGCTGTGTAAACATCATCATGAACATATACGATACTCCCTATAAAGTGAGCATTCATTTTCTTGATTGTCCCAACTTCAAGAATGTCATCAAGTAGTTGTTTACATTGTCCTGTTGACCAATCGTAATTTCTTTGGTAAACAGGTATTACAAACTGAGTTTTATTAGATGATAAAAAGTCTTCTACTTTGGTTTCGTTTGCTTTCATATTTTATTTTTCCATTATTTCGATAGGTTTCCGCTGTCTTCTTACAATGACACC
>JASCXY010000309.1 GCA_030012235.1 Balneolaceae bacterium ANBcel3
GTTTTCCGTTTGTATTCCAGTTTAAACGGGTTTGATCCAAATGACTATATCGCCGAATTGACGCTTCCGGAAGTTTCAGACAGGCTGGTAACTCAACGCGTAATGAGTGTCTTATTGGGTCAAGAGTTCGAGGATCTGGAAGAGTCAGTGATCTTCCGCGTCTATGGTTACTCTGGTATTGATCTGGGAACAGACGCCAATCTTCTGCCCGGTGGCGGACTGTCTAATATTACTTCGGTATATCAGTTTGGAGATCCTGTCACTAATGTCACATTTGACGGCAGCGGATCAGATGTAATTGTATCGGGAACAGTGGAAGCTCTTATTATCCCACCGACGGTGTCAACGGATGCTCCGTCTTCTGTATCTACGACCTCCGCAACACTGGGTGGAAGTGTAACGGAGGATGGTGGAGCAATTGTTACGGAACGCGGTATTGTGTACAGTACCAGCCCGAATCCCACTACCGGTGACAATGTAGTACAGATGGGTGACGGTACAGGTTCTTTTAGTCAGTCTGTTACCGGCCTTGATCCGGGTACCACGTATTATGTGAGGGCATACGCTACAAATTCGCAAGGCACCAACTATGGATCACAGCAGTCCATTACCACTCTTGTAACGGTAATATCTATTGTCCGGCATGACCCCACGTCACCGATGACAAATGAAAATGAAGTGGTGTATCGCGTATTATTATCCGGGCCTGTAGCAGGATTATCTCCCTCGAATTTTACGGTGGCTACTACCACAGGAGCCTTAATTTCAGATATTTCAGGCAGTGGCAGTACCTATGATGTAACTGTGAACACAGGTTCTGGTAATGAGGTTATGAGGCTGGATTTGACAAATTCTACAGGGGTTAGTCCAGAAATTATCGAGCTTCCGTTTGAAGGGGGAGACCTATATGTCATCGATAAAACTAAACCTGAGGTAGCCATTTCCAGTCCAGAAACCAGTCCGACCAATTCCGACCCCATTCCTTTGGAAATCACTTTTACCAAGGTTGTTAGCGGGTTTACAGTGGATGATATCACGGTTACCGGTGGAACTCCAGGAAATTTTGACGGCGACGGGGCGAGTTACACGGTTGACATTACGCCTGATGGCGAAGGTACGATTATAGTTAACATTGCGGCCGGTGTAGCCCATGATATGGCCGGAAATTATAATGAAGCGGCAGATCCATTCAGTATTGTGTTTAACAACACCGGTCCTTTGGTAGCCATAACAAGTCCCGAAACCAATCCAACAAATGCCAGTCCCATCCCGATAGAGATCCAATTCAGTGAGGACGTTACCGGTTTTGTAATTGGTGATATTTCGGTTACAGGTGGCTCTCCCTCTAACTTCAACGGCAGCGGAGGCAATTATACGGTTGACATTACGCCTGATGCAGATGGTACCATTACCGTGGATATTAACGCCGGAGTGGCACAGGACGAGGCGGGAAATGATAATGAGGCGGCAACCCAGTTCAGTATCGTTTCTGATCAAACCCCGCCTACCATCACCTCCATCACCGCCCAGCAATCATCCCCCACCAACGAAACCGGTCTGGAGTTCGTGCTAGTGTTCAGCGAAGATGTGCAGGCACCGGTGGCCGGAGATTTTGATATCACCAACGCCTCCTTCCAATCTGTTGTCGGAAGCGGCGACACTTTTACGCTGGTCGTCAATCCCGACGATCCGTCCGGCGAAGCAACCATAACGGTAGAGGTGCTTCAGGGCGGAGTGGAAGATTTGGCGGGTAACGCCCTGTCCAATTCCGATTCGGAATCTGTTGATTATGACGGACTTGCACCGGAGATAGCAGATCATGCCTTTTTTGATTCCTCTTCAGAAGAAATCGATGGCATTACCAACGACGACACCTTTACGCTGGAAATTGAATTTGACGAAGATCTGGATATAGCTTCCTTTGAAGCAGGTTCTCTCACAATTACGAATGATAATCCTGAAGTCAGTGATAATATACTGACCGGTCACTCCATATCCGGGAACACACTGACACTTGAACTCGTAATACCGGAAGCCGAACGGGATAATATCGCAGCAATTGAACTTGAGATTTCGGATGGACTGGTTACCGATTTGGCAGGAAACGAATGGACAGGTTCGGAGACTTTCCAAATCGTCTATAACGGAACGCGCCCAACGGTAACGATTTCAACGAATGATGGAGTTACTAATGAGCCGTTAATTCCCATAGTCATTGAGTTTTCAGAAGAAATGGC
>JASCXY010000031.1 GCA_030012235.1 Balneolaceae bacterium ANBcel3
CCGGTCCTTTGCGACCAACGAGGCGGGGACGATTTACGGGGGGCAGCGCAGCTTTATGACCCTGGATGGGCGACCGGACCTGCTCACACACGATGCGCAGGAGGTTACTCCATTTTCGGCGCGTATTAGCGGAGAGGTCCACGGTGATGGCGGGGCGGAGCTGTCCGAATGGGGCATTTGCTATGGCGAGGCTTCCGAACCCGACACATCAGATACCTGTATAGCGGCGAAAGAAGTATCACAAACCGACAAATCCGGGCCCGAAACATCTCTTGAGGCCACCGGCTCAGAGCAATTGCAGGGAATGGATCAGCAGCAAGAGGCCCCACAAATCGGTACCCCATCGGCACCAACCGGTGTCCGCGACTCAGATGGGCCCTCCATCACGGCGTCTTTCGATGCAATGAAAGGTCAGGAACTAATTCACAAAGGGGTGCTGAGCGAAGATGAGGAGCTAAGTTTTGAAATTACTTTGGATCAGTTGGATCCGGACCGGACCTATTATGCCCGTTCATATGCGATCAACGAGGCGGGTGCCAGTTATAGTCCTCAGATTCGGTTCACCACACGCGACGGGCTGGCGGTTTTGACGACGATCGAACCGTTTGATGTGACGGCTTTTTCGGCTAAAACGGGCGGGGATATCACCGATGACGGCGGAGCGGAGGTTACCGGCCGGGGCGTGTGCTGGGCGACCACCGAAAACCCGACGCTGGAGGATGAGTGCGAGGCTTCGGGTTCGGGCACGGGCAGTTTTGAGGTGGAGTTGAGCGATCTCGATCCGGACCAGACTTATTATGTACGTGCTTATGGGACGACCGTGGTGGGGACTTCGTATGGGGCGCAGCAGAGTTTTGTAACGACTGAAGGTTTGGCCACGCTCGCTACAGCTGCGCCTTCTGAAATCCGGGTTTTTAGCGCCCTTGCTGGTGGAGAGGTGAGTGATGAGGGCGATGCGGCGGTCACGGAACGCGGTGTGTGTTACAGTATCGAAGAGCAACCCACGACCGGCGATTCGTGCGAGGCTTCGGGATCGGGCATGGGTAGCTTTGAGGTGGAGCTGAGCGATCTGGATCCGGGCCAGACCTATTACGTGAGAGCCTATGCGGTAAATGCCGCAGGCACGGCTTACGGGGGGCAGGAGTCGTTCACGACCCAGGAGGGCATTCCGTTAGTGACAACGATCGAGCCGTTTGATGTTACGGCCTTTTCGGTTAAAACGGGCGGGGATATCACTGATGACGGTGGAGCGGAGATTACCGGCCGTGGGGTGTGCTGGGCGACTGGCGAAAACCCGACGCTGGACGATTCGTGCGAGGCTTCGGGATCGGGCACGGGCAGTTATGAGGTGGAGTTGAGCGAACTCGATCCGGACCAGACTTATTATGTACGTGCTTATGCGATTAATCAGGCGGGCACGGCTTATGGCGGCCAGGAGTCGTTCACCACGCGCGACGGCATTCCTGTAGTGACGACGATCGAACCGTTTGATGTGACGGCCTTTTCGGCCAAAACGGGCGGGGATATCACCGATGACGGCGGAGCGGAGGTTACCGGCCGGGGCGTGTGCTGGGCGACCACCGAAAACCCGACTCTGGAGGAAGACTGCGAGACTTCGGGATCGGGCACGGGTAGCTTTGAGGTGGAGTTGGATGAACTCGATCCGGACCAGACTTATTATGTACGTGCTTATGCGACAAATCAGGCGGGCACGGCATATGGTGGCCAAGAGTTGTTCACTACGTGGGATGGGGTAAGGGACACTGAAACCACGGTGGTTGAAGTGACCAATCCTGCGACGGGTCGTATTTGGATGGACCGTAATTTGGGGGCCAGCCGGGTGGCGACGTCGAGCACTGACACGGAGGCCTATGGCGACTTGTACCAGTGGGGTCGCGGTGCGGACGGCCACCAGAAGCGCAACTCACCAACCACTTCCATATTGAGCAGTTCCGACCAGCCGGGCCATGGTGATTTTATTCTTGCACCAGACAGCCCGTGGGACTGGCGCAGTCCGCGGAACGATGATCTTTGGCAGGGGGAAAGCGGGACCAACAATCCTTGCCCGGCCGGATTCCGTTTGCCCACGGAAGCCGAGTGGGAAGCCGAGCGAGGAAGTTGGAGTAGTAGTAACGCGTCCGGTGCGTTTGCCTCCCCGCTCAAGTTGCCCCTGGCGGGCTACCGCTTCCACAGCATTGGTTCGCTCCGCAATGTCGGCTCTCTCGGCTACTATTGGTCTAGTACCGTGTCTGGTTCTCTCGCTCGGTTCCTGTACTTCAGTAGCAGCGATGCCAATATGCTCAGCAACTACCGGGCGCTCGGTTACTCTGTGCGTTGCACTAAGGATTAACACCACTTTGACACTTTGCCTGACCGTTCCGCAGGACGGGCAGGCGCACCAAACCCGCGTTAGCGGGTCGGATTTTTATGAAAAAATGAAAACAGCAGAAAAAATCAAACAAAGCGCATGCGCTGAGACGTTTACGCTTTATAAAGAAGGCATGTTTTACAAATGTTATAACGAAGATGCCATGGTGTTTTCTCAGCACATAAAAGCGTATCACATTAGTGTAAAACACGTGAAAAACACCGGGTCGGATGTGCTAAGCCTCGGTTTCCCGGAAAGCGAAGTGACCAGGGGAAAGCTCCCTTTAGATCACATATCAGAAGCGCTTGGTGCCGGGAATTATTCTGTCGAAGAAAAACAGGTTGCCTTCCGCCTGAAAAAGGATTTGAAGAAAAATTATCCTGACTGGTGTAAAAACCATTCTATCCGTGAAAAGCCGGGACCTGACGACGGTCCATCTTCCCCATCATCCGGAAAAATCAGGGACCTGCTTTCCGATATCAAAACCTTTGATTTAGCCAACAGTACCCCCATGCAGGGCCTGCAGTTTATTCAGGAATTAAAACAGAAAGTGCAGAATATGCAGTAAAATCAATGGAAACTTTTCAACACTTGCTCTACCAGTTGCACTTGTCCTATATCCACGCCCGTAAAAACAAGCGCAATACCCGCAACCAGCTCCGGTTTGAAATGCACCAGGAGGAAAACCTTATGCAGCTGGCGAGAGCGATTTATGAGAGGACCTATACTCCACGGCCCTGCATCGCATTCATTATTCACAAGCCCGTGATGCGCGAAATATTTGCGGCTGATTTTACCGACCGTATTGTTCATCACCTGTTGTACCGCTGCATTTATCCTGTCATTGATCGCAAGCTGATTCATGACACCTACAGTTGCCGGGTGGGCAAAGGCACACTGTACGGTATCAAAAGGGCCGGACATTTTATCCGCTCTTGCGGCGACAATTACCAAAAAGAGGCCTACATCCTCAAGCTGGATATCCAGGCCTATTTCATGAATATGCAGCACCAGATTATCTTTGACAAAGTCATGGAGATGCTGCCCATCGGCAAACAAAGTTATTTAGGCATAAGCCGGCAGACCATACGATATCTGCTGCAGCAAACCGTTTTTAATCCTGTGACCGGGAACTGCCGGATCAGGGGCAGTAAATCCGACTGGGAAGGGCTGCCGCCAAGTAAAAGCCTGTTTCATTATCCTGAATACACAGGATTGCCTATTGGAAATCTGACATCACAGGTGTTTGGCAATGTATATCTTAATGATTTCGACCACCATGTCAAGAAAGTGGTGAAAATAAAATATTACGGCCGTTATGTGGACGATATGCTGTTTGTGCACAACAACAGGGCGCACCTGGAAGGAATCATACCGGAGATGCAGCGGGAACTGGACAAGGTCGGCCTGCACATCCATCCGAATAAAATTATCCTGGAACCTGCAGAAAAAGGGGTGGCTTTTTTGGGGCAAATCATCAAGCCTTATCGAAGCTACGTAAGCAACCGCACAAAAAATCACTTCTACCAGGCCATACAGCAGATCAATAAGCTGCTTGCTGAAGTCCCTCAATTCACCTGGCAGCAGCTCTGCGATATCCGGGCAACCCTTAATTCCTATTTGGGGTATATGCACCATGCCAATACCTTCGGTCTCAGGATAGCAATGATGGGAAAACTGAAGGGCCGGTTCCATGATTTTTTCCATGTTTCAGCTCATTTTGACAAGGTTACCATTAATAAAGATTTTTGGGAATGGCACTTTTCTCCGAGTTACCGGTTTACAAGTTAGGCTATGATCTGCTCATCGCTATTTATCAAAGGACCAGCAAATTTACGCGGGAGTACAAGTACACCATGGGGGAAAGATTAAAGAATGAAACATTGGAACTTTTACTCAGCATTTATAAAGCCAATAAAAGCGAGAAAGATCATCGCTTGCACTACATAGATGCGGCAAGACAGAGAATTGAAATAGTGAGGCTGCTTTTACGAATTTGCAAAGATTTAAAAGTTATTGGAATGAAGGGCTTTGTGGCCTTGAATGTGCAGGTGGAGGAGCTGTCCAGGCAGTTAACGGCCTGGCAAAAATTTACTGCCAGAGCCCATGCCAATGAATGAAAACAAATAGCATGGGGCGAGCAGCAAATAATCCTAACATATCGCCCACTTATGTGGGTACAAGTGCAAACCGTTTCAGGATGATACATCGTTCTGAAATATGTCAAAGATATGTTGACTTGCCCCTGGCGGGCAACCGCAACAACAGCAGTGGTTCGCTCAACAATGTCGGCTCCAACGGCAACTATTGGTCTAGTACCGTGTCTGGTTCTAACGCACGGAACCTGAACTTCAATAGCAGCAATGCCAATATGAACAGCAACAACCGGGCGAACGGAAACTCTGTGCGTTGCACTAAGGATCATTGCCTGGCTCATTCAGCCACAGCCCTTTATTTTTTTGCAGACATGCCCAATATACTGTTGATGGCAGCATTTAGCATCTCCCAAACCAAACGTGATTTCAGACAGTTAAGTCCAACACACCCTTTATGAAACGACTCGTTTTTTTTCTGATCCTCCTGGTCGGTTGCAACTCCGCAGATTCCCAAACCATCACCGGTAATATTCCCGGACTTGCCGGCGAAGACGTCAGGCTGGAAGGCTTCCGGGGTTTTGGCACCCATGAGATCAGCCGTAGCGATGTCTCGGATGATGGCGTCTTCACGCTGCCGTATTCGGCCGATCATATCGGTATGGGGCTGCTGGTATCCTCCGATGACCATTCGTTTATCGTTGTTCTGTCCGGGCAGGATATCCGGCTGAAAGGAGAATCCCTGGCGAATCCCGAAACGGTTGACATCATCAGCGGCGAGGAAAACCGGCTCTTTGAACAATATGCCCGGGAGCATCCCCGCCGCGAACAGGCCCTGAGCGCCTGGATCTTCCTGGAAAATATCTATCGCGACGACTCCCTGTTTGCCGTCCACGACACCCCACGCCAGGCCATTGCCCGGGAGAAACAACGCATCCGGGACGAGGACCAGGCCTTTTTGGATCAGCTGGACCCATCCACCTATGTGCATTGGTACCTGCCGGTCCGCAAGCTGGTGAGCTCGGTTTCGGTTGTCGCGCAACATCGCACCGAAGAAATCCCGCAGACCATCGAAGCCTTCCGCCAGCTTGACTACACGGATCAGCGGTTGCACCGAAGCGGACTGCTTTCCGACGTACTGGAGAGCCACGTCTGGCTCATTGAAAACAGCGGCCGGTCACTGGACTCCGTCTTTGTGGAATTGAATATCTCGATCGACAACATGGCCGAAAACCTGTCATTGAATCAGGACCGGTTCAATGAAATCATGGAATACCTGTTTGATTTGCTCGAGCGCCGGAGCCTGTTTACCTCCTCGGAGCATCTTGCCTTGAGCCTGTTGGAAAGCAAAAGCGATCTACTCACCTCACGATTTGCCAATAAACTGGAAATCTACCGCTCCATGAAAATCGGTAGCGACGCCCCCGATATTGAATTCACCGAAAACACCCATAATCCGACAGACACAAATGCCGGGCGCCTGAGTGAACTGGAATCGGACTACATCCTGGTGGTATTTGCTGCCGGATGGTGTCCGGATTGCCGGTCGATGATGCCCGAACTCACGGAGAAATATCCCGCCTGGAACCGCGAGGGTGTTGAGGTGGTGCTGGTGAGCCTGGACGATACGCCCGAATCCTTTGCCGAATTTGTGTCCAGCAAACCCTTCATCAGCACAAGCGACCTGCAGCGGTGGAGCAGTCCCATAGCGCGGGATTATCATGTACAAAACATCCCGGCGATGTTCCTGATGGACCGCAGCCGCGAGATGTTGCTGCGCCCCAAATCCGTGCAGCACATGGACGCCTGGGTGGACTGGTTTCTGGTGCAGGGCAATCCGGGACGTTGAGCTGCCCACAGATGAGGTGAAGATGACGCGCCCTCATCTGTCGGCCTCGTTGTGGAACCATTTCGGGTTTGCGCCGAGGCGCTGGTATTACGAACGCGGGTAAAACGTGAAAAGACAGTTTGACAATCGGGTTTGTTTTGTACAGACTCACTCAGTAAAGATTAAATAAGTAATGATTAAATAATTTTTTTTTGGCATTTTACTACATAGTCATTTTCCAAAGACACATGTTGAATATTAAGTGAAAAAGATTATTCCAATCCCAAAGATTTCTGCAAGTTTTATAACGTCTTTGTTTTGGCATAGTGCAAAATCTTGAAGTGGTAACCTGAAACAGGAACTGTTGCTCTAAATTCCTGAGACCTCCTGGATTAATCAATATTCATTGCCTATGAGGCTAAGTTTAAACGATTTAAGTTCCAGATCAGAACCTGTCTATTTCCTGATGAACAAGTTTCGTGACGTTGCTTATTTAGCACTGTTTATGGTTCCTGTTTGCATTATTCATGTAGCAGCGCAAGTACTTTTTTTAAATTCCGTTTCTGCTCACACCTTACTAAGCAGTAGTTTTACCACAGAGGTTGAGGTAACAAGCAGTCTTGGCCACGCTGTCGACAACGCGACCGTCACCATCACTCTCAAAGACGGATTCGGCCAGCAGGGCACGGCCCGTCAGGACGAAGAATATACGCTGAGCCATCAATACGGCGGTCGCTATGTTAATGATCGGGGGTTCCGGGGCGGCTCCAATGAAACACATATTAGCGTTACCGCACCTGGCCATGAAGCCTATCAAGAGATGGTTTCGCGATCCGGATCGGTGCCGGCATCCATATCGGTAAGACTTTATCATAACAATTACCACGAACGTTGCAACGAGGATCTTGGTGACGGATCTGTTTCCTGGAATCCGTTTCGAAGCAGCAAATGGGATGATTGCCTGGTGGACCCGGATCGTCTGATCGAAACCTTTGGCTTACATCAGCAAAATTTCACGAATTCCGGTCCGGGCGGGGATCAAAGGTTGAATCTATGGAACCTTGATCTGTATAAGTATACTCCGGAAGGAGATAACCACGCCACGAGCTACGGTTCACGACTGATAGCCTTTAAGCAGATACTGGAGCAATGGGTCCATGGTGTAGCACTTTCAAAGGCAACAGTTCAAAACCGGGAGTTAACACAGTGGCTTGAACAACGCAGGGACCGCCTGGATCAGATTGATGAAGCCGAATTTGTAGTGCAGGCGACAGCCTTCATCACCCGGTTTGATGATCAGTTTGCCGAATTCAGCAGTAGTTTGTCGTATGTCGGCTATGGATTTCGACTCGCCGGGGCCTATGAGGAGGGTTGGCTGGATGCGGCCACGATGTTTCTGGCGTATCAAAGTGCCTTTGAAGAGGTCCTGGTCCGCATCGAGGAGCTGGCTGAACAAAGCGATAGCTGGATAAAGGATGATAATGCTTTTCACGGCGCCATATATGCCATGCGCGCCGAATACGATGAAAATCGCGAAAAAGAGATAGAGCAAGTAGCCCGTTCGGTCATCAGTCTGACAGTAAGCGAAACGGTGCAGGAACTGATCATGGGTGCGGTATTGAAAAAAGCGATAGCCGCTGGTGTCGGTGCTACGCTTTCATCTGGTGCCGGTGTGGCAACCGGTGCAGCGGCACCGGCAGTCGTGGTAGGCGTGGTAGCAGCTGGAACGGCATTTGTAGTTTATGATTATTGGGGATCGGTGATGGAAACTGCCCGGCAACGAGCACTTCTGGTGGTAGCGGCCCAACTGGATCGATACCTGCTTCCCGGTTCGCCAGATTATTTTAATGCACCCGAGGTTAGACGGATGAGTGATGAGGAACAATTTGACTTGATGTTGCGCCTGCAGCTGGGTTTGCTGTTCAACGATGTCCGTGCCGAACTGTATGCCGGTGAATACAGGACATGGATCGGAAACCAGTTTGTCTACTCAGAAGCCGGGGCCACCAGTCAGGCTCAGGCCTACGAATTGCGAAAAGCAGCCGTCAGTCAAAATAAACGCGAACAGGCCAAAGAGGATATAAAAAATCTGCTGCAATTCATGATGCAGGATGAAATGATAGTAGAGAAGCGCAGTTATTCACTTGATATTTGCGATACCTGGTCGGTTGCAAATTCGGGGGGCGTGGAGGGCACTATAGATACCTGGAATATCGGTATGTTGCCTCCAGGTGTGAAGCTTGATGTGCGCTTTAATATGTATCGTATTCCTGATCAACTTGTGATGGAGTACCCGCCACAAAACCTTGTTTTGGATACAGGATGGCGTGGCCACGGAGGCTATGATAATAATCCAAATTACCCCGGTGGGATACAAGGTAGCGGTCAGGGACAAATCCTGAATGTATTTCAAAAAAAGGATATTGATGAATTTATTATTCGTGTAAACGGCGTTGATTCCGGAACCAAGTGGGAGTACAGGGTACGATGTAGAATCCCTTAATCACATACCGGTGGCCTACTCTTGGTTGCTACAGGCATCTATGACTTTAAATCGGATATTCCCGAAGGCAAACTGGAAAAAGTGGGGCACCGTCGTTACCGGCACTGCTTTCAACGTGATGGCCGTGACGAGAAGTGTATAATTATAAATCTTAATCCGTATTTCAATAACAAAAATGCAAGAACGATACATTTTAGCAATGAGATATCCAGTGATTGGAGAAGGGAATTATATTACGCCGGCTGGGCACGAATCTTTTATTACATTGACTGAAAATTGAATATACTATAGGTGCATTTTTATGAGTGTTAACCATGATCTATGATATCACATATTTTTTTAAAAACCGTCTTTATCTGATATGTATGTGTTTTACGATTCTTGGTTTCATGAATGATGACAACGACAAGAATAAGGCGGAACTCTATTTTGAAAAAGGGTATGATCTGCAAATGAGAGGGTATCCGTTTCAGGCTTATGAATATTATTCAAAGGCCATACGGCTGGACCGGTCTCATGTCAAAGCGTATATGAACCGGGGTCTGGCCAGCAAACAATTGGGCTTTTTTTACGATGCCATCAGAGACTTTAATCGCGTGATATTGTTGAGCAATGAGCAATCCCACCTGTATCAGGCCTACCATAATCGTGGTATTGCCTATCTTCATATTCAGGACCGTGTAAGGGCATGTCACTCCTTACGTAAAGCGGTTCTTTTGGGGTCCGGTCGATCTATGCTTTCAGTACTTCAATTTTGCACGAAATGAGATAAGAAAAAAGTATATAATTATATTGCTAATATGTAAAAATGTTTATTTATTGGATAAACGATTTATGAAGATAGTTTTTTATAATTCTGATCAGGGGTGATTGATGTAGGTGGGTTTAAAATAATTGCAGGAGTTTGCCAGATTTATTAATGGTGTTCTTGCGCTAAATAACCAAAATCTAAAAAATTGAGGTTGCTGAATATGTATGGATCCAATTTGGGGAAAAGGAGTGCATGGGTAGTAATAATTTTGCTATTATGTTTGCTCTCAACAAGCATTGCACAAGTTAGCACTACTGTAGCCGATATCAATAACAATCCGGGGGGGTATATAAATGAGCATGTGGAAGTGGAAGGGTTGGTGACTCAATATGTCCCCGGAAGTTCAACGACGCTTGCACACTATGTTATTCGTGATGATATGGGTGCAGAAATTCAGGTAAACACCACAACCGGTCCACCGGAAACCAATGTTAAACACAGAGTTTCGGGGGTGCTTTATCATGAGAATCGAAATCTGTTTATAAGTGAATTAACACGGTCATCACTGGAACCTGATATTATTATACCAGAAACAGTCGAGCCGGCAGGACAGGATAACACGCTTCTATATATTATAGCCTTGACAGGAATTCTGATAGTTTCTCTTTTGATGTATGTTGTTCTTTCCAACAGAAAAAAACCGAAACAGAAAAATGCTTCGGCAGAGCTGGATGCACACAAAAAAACTCCCATACCAGCGTCTGTGGATAGCAAGCAACATGAAAAATTTCTGAATTCGGATGGTGAGAATACCATTGTTCTGGATCGTGAGTACTTGACGATGAAAGCCATGCCCGGCAAGCTACGGGTTATGAATGGAGAGCAGGCCGACAGTACATTGAGTCTGTTTGGAGCCAATTCGACGGATGGCCAGGTCATCACTATCGGAAGAGATTCGCCCGACTGGAAAAAACATTTGAAAAAAGGCAGGGAAAATGCCCATATACGGATACAGGATAGCAGCAAGACCTTGTCACGCCTGCAAGCCGAATTGATATTCAATAACGGAACATTTAAACTTCGCAATCTTGGACAGGCCAATCCGACAGTGGTGGATGACAAGACCCTGGATGTCGGTGAAACAGCCGAGCTCAAAGATAGTTCTGTAATACAGGCCGGAAATCTAAAATTGAAGTATGAATTGTGAAGTATTACGGATTATCATTCGCTGGCAGAAGGCCATCTAATCAGGACTCCTGGATTGCTGACACCATCAATGGATTTACGGTATTGGCCGTTGCAGATGGCATGGGAGGCCACAAGGGAGGTGAAACGGCAAGCAGGCTGGCCATAGAGGCCATCCGGAAAACACTGGAGCAGGCCGACAGTAAGCAGGGTGCATCACAGCTGAAGTCAGTGATGGCCGAACTGTTTGAGCGTGCCGATAAAGCCATCAGAGACAAAACGCTTTCGGACTCTTCTCTGGAAGGTATGGGAACCACCCTTACCTGTGTTCTGGTCGTTGAAGATACCTATGTCTGGGGAAATATCGGCGATAGCAGGATTTATAAGGTGGAAGGCGGTCAAATTGTCCTGCTAACCAGGGATCACACATACTTGCAGGAATACATAGATGAGTTCGGCCCGAATGTTCCTGAAGAGATTAGTCAAAAAGGCCATATTCTCAGCAGAGCCTTAAATGGTGATGGAGATAAGCCAGACATATACCCCTTTGAAGAATCGGCCAACACACTTGAGCCTGATACGGCTTTTATACTGTTATCTGATGGGCTTATAAGTTCAAAAGAAGTAGACTATACACAGGTCATTGAAACCATTCTGTCTGGTTGCAAAACGGTACGGGAAACTGCCGAGCAGCTTATAAGCCATGCGTTTTATCAGGGAAGTTCAGACAACTGCACCGTTGTTATTGGTCACAAAAGTAAATTCAGGCAAAAACGCAAGAGAAACGCCCCGTATCCCTATCCTCCAAGTGATGCCGGATCTTATGAAGCGAAAATTAAAAAAAAGGGGAAGAACAGGATCGCTCTGTATCTTCTTGCTCTGTTGTTACTGATAGCGCTGGCGGGAATGATGGTATTTCATTTGGGCAATGGTCAGGAATTTGTTTCAGAAACGGGTGAGCACATATCGGAAAGTGATGCACCGCAAGTGACACATGAAAATGATCCCCCGGAAAATCAAGTCCGCACCGAACCAGAGCTTGTCTGGCACAGAGGTTTTACATCGGTAACCGAACAGATTGATTATTTTCATGGCAATTCGTTGAGTTGGTATGAACCGGAAACCAATGAAGATGTGGAGTATATCATCAGGGTTTATCAGGACAACGAGCTTGTTTATGAAGAGAATACGGTGGTAACCTCTTTTTCGTTGAATGAGGCGCACGGATATGAAAGCGGGAAGATTCTTATTGAGTTGTCTGCGGTTGTTGAGGGAGAGGAAATAAGGCCTGAAGTTCACCAAAATGTGGAAGTAGTGTTTCAAAAATGATTTTTAAAAAATGAAAACACCAGAATTGCTATTTTTACTTTTCCCGTTTTTAATCGGATGTTCATCAACGAAGGAAACCGTTGCATCGGCAAATGAGTTTTCAGTAGCCGAATATGAATGCGAGTATATCGAAACGAAAAAAGCGAGTGATTTACTTTTGTTTCAGTGTTTTTCGGATTCGGAAGAGGCGGCATTGCCGTTTCTGGTCGATTTGGGTGATTTTCCGTTTTTGGAGTTTACCATCATTGGTGTTCCGGATTCATCGGATATCCGCCTGACAAAAAGGGACGAGTGGGCGGATCAGCCGGTAGACACTTTCTCGATTCAATGGGAGTTAGCAGATATCCACGATGATAGCGATACCCTGGGTACTTATTACCGCAAAATAAGTCTACCTGATACCAAAGCGGCCCAATCAACTCAAACTGATACCTCGGCGGTAAAATCATCGCAAGTTGATGCCAGGGCGGAACAAACGGTGGAGGCTGAGACCACCGAAACGGACCGCGTTGAATCGGATAAAGCGGATACAACAACTACCTCTGCGGACACGCTTGAAGTGGAATCTGTCAATGAGCTGATGGAAGAGGGTATGAGTTTAGAAGGAGAATCACAGGATACCTCCCAGACAGAGCCAGAGAGAAAAAAGGTCCGGGTACTCAAAATTGATTTTGAAACTACCGTACGATACCCTCAAACCTCTGTGGTATATCAGGTGAAAGCGGATCGCTGGAGTGCATCTTTGGATCTGGACATTCCCGGGGCTATCATCACTGGATTTTATGAACAGCAGGTTCTTGTGGAGCTGCCAAATGTTTTAGAAAAATCGGGTTTTGAAGATGCGCTGGTTTTTTTGACCGAATCCCATGAGTTGCACCAGAGCAAAGCTTTTATGGACACGGCAAAAAAACTGGTTGAGAACCGGGCAATGAGCTATCAGGAAAAGAAGCGTCATCCCGGCTCATTGGTTGATCAAGTGGCTCGCTCGTTTCTTTCCGAAGCAGACAAAGATTGGCTCCACGCAATGCGGATCCGTCTGTTTGAAGACTATCTGGATCAAATATCAGACGAAGATAATATGCTCGCTGAGCAGATTGCTGGATTTGAACAACTTTATGAATGGACAAACAACCACGCCTATCAGCTTGCAATACTGGAAATCAAGACCGCAGCGGCCTATAAGTCCGATGATATCTGGAAATCCATAAATTATTTGCAGCAGTCAGCTGATATCGCCGGTGAGCATGAGGAAGATACAAACGCATATCTGGAGCAAATTCGCGATATCCTGCCGGAGGCCATGAAAAAAGACCATCAGCAGCGCAGATATGACGATGTTTTTGAGTACGGCACCCGGTACCATGAATACTTTTTTTCAAACTTTTCTCTGCGATACATTTATGCTGTATCAACCGAAAGGCGCCAGAGGTATGAAATCTGGATTAGGGAACTTGAATGGCTTTTAAACAACTTTGAGCCGACTCAGCAAATGATTGATCGAAATGAGCTGCTTGTTCTGCTGAACCGGGCTTATCAGGCCGGTATGCAGTTTGACCGTGCTCTTCAAACCAACAGACGCCTGTACCTGGAGGACAGAGAACAGGAAATTCTGGATCTGTTTATTGTAAATCTTAGGGCAAGGATGCTTCAGCCCATCCTTGCAGCGACGGAAGTCTATCTGGATGACTACCAATCTGCTGCAGATGTGAAAGACCTGCAGGACAGAATTACTTTCTATGAGCGAAATTATCTGGACGGGATTTTTCTGGCGGACCGCAATGGCCAGGATGTTCTTGGCATTTATCGGAAAGAGGGAGTCCGTTTGGGCATAGATTCAGAAACTTCAATCCAGATGGGTTCGGCTATGTTTGATTTTGATTCGGACCGGCAAAAGGCCTGGTTTATTAAGCCCTGGAATGAGTATTTTTTTGTGATACAAATGGATATCAGGGCCTCGGAAACTGAGCTCAGTTATTTGCGAGACATACAGTCGAATCCGCTACTTGCCAATAAATGGTCGGATTATATGGCGCTGGTTGAACTGTCCGGGGCCATCGCATCCGCCAACGTTATCGCCGCTATGATTGAGAATGGCCCTTACTTGAGAGGCGAGAATCGATTGCGTGGCTTTGCTGATGCCGTCGTTGATAATACATCGGCTTCTTACCTATATATATATGGTCCGCATGCTGATATGTTTCACAAATCCTCAGGGTATACACAGAACATTTCTGATTCTGAGCAATGGAGCACTTCACTGTCTAAAAGTGTCCTGTATCATCAAGTGCTACGCGTGGGGGATGACCAGGTTCTGGATATCACTGTACCTATTATTCCTTCACAGGAGAAAAAGGGTGTGATAAAACTGGGATTTACAAGAATGCAGTAATACACAGATTACATGGTACATACAGCTGAGCATATCCGTGATATACTACGAGATCAATACCCGAATATTCGCTATCTTGAGGCCAATTCGGCGACTACCGGGCGGTACCGTGAAAAACACATCATAGTATTTGAGTACACGAATATTGCAGGCAATCCTTGTGTACTGAAGTTTTTTTCCCTGCAGCATATCGATGAAACCGGACAGGAACAGGAGAAGGGGAATCTGCTTGAAGAGTTTCGGACAATCAAGAAGTTCGGGCTCCATCCCAATGTGGTGCAGGTGTACGACGCCAACGAGCTGCGCCGCGACGGAAAGCTGATCGGCTTCTACATCACCATGGAGAAGTTTGATACCACGCTTTCAGACCTTCTGAAGGCCAACGAGGAGTTTGGCCCGGATCAGGTGACCTTGTTTCTGGAGCAGATGGACCGGGTGCTTTATACCGCTCATTATGAACTGGACGAGCCGATCGTGCACTCGGACATCAAGCCGGCCAACATCGGGGTGCGCCGTGGCAGGGACGGGGGATATGAATATGCACTGATGGATTTTGACGTGTCGGTCTCCCTGGAGCGCAAGAGCACCGACGGAGATTCGTTCACTTTGTCGAACAAGGCCTCGCTTAAAGGGATCACCCTGGCCTATGCCCCGCCGGAGCAGGTGATGGCCTACCTGCACCGGAGTGGGGACATCTCCAACCGGGTGGACGTGTATGCGGTGGGAGCGATCGCCATGCAGATGCTTACCGGAAGTGCGCCGGTAAAAGACGCCAATCAGATGTACTACCGCTTGCCGTTTGATCAGCTTCCAAAGGAGTGGCGTCCGGTCTTTGAGCGGCTGTGTGCCCCGGACGCGGGACATCGATCGCGTCGGGTGGCCGATGGTCTGCAGACCCGGGGGCAGGACCTTCCGGCGCCGGGCGGCCAGACCGGGGCCGATGATCAGGCGACAATGCTGGTCAAAGGCCGGGGTTCGGGCTCGCAACCCGGCCAGGCAGAAAGGGCAGCCGGCACTCCAAAACAAACAAAAGGGTCGGGCTTGTGGCCGCGCCGGGCCGATGCAGATCGAACCCGCAGGCTGATTTTTGTGGCCATAGGGGTGCTTGCGGTGGTGTTGGTCGGACTGGTGGCGGTTTACTTGACAGGAAGTGATGCATTGCCAGGTGGTTATGGTTCCAGCGATCCGGTCCAGATTGTGATCCAGAGCAGCCCGGGCGGTGCAGTGGTGAAGATCGACGGTGAGCCGGTGGGCCGGACCGATGATCAGGGCGAGTTGGTAACCCGGGCCGTTGTGGGTGAGCGGGACATATCGCTGGAGCTGGAAGGCTATGAACCGGCTGGCCGGCGGGTGATGATAAGCCAGGAAGGGTCAAACCGGTTTGGCTTCAGTCTGTCGGAACAAACGGGGCGGTTGGATTTGCGCATAGAGCCGGAAGATGCAAGCGTGCAGATCGACGGGGAGGCAGTGGAGGCCACCGGGCCCCTGGAGCTGGCTGTGGGCAGCCATAGCCTTCGGGTAAGCCGCAGCGGATACGGCACCTATGAAGAACAGTTAGAAATAGAACAGGGTCAGACGCTGGTGTTGCCGGTGAGTTTGGTATCCGAGCCCGGTGGACTGGCCTTTACGGTAAGCCCGTCGCATGCGAGCGCGGTGCTGAGGGCCAGCCAGGGCGGGGAGGTGGCGCGTTGGACGGGTAACCGTCGCATGGAGAATCTGGAGGCGGGGACTTACCGGATTGAAGTATCGGCACCGGGCCATGAGGCCCACAGCGCGCAGGTGCGTATAGATCGTGGCCAGGTGCGCAATTTATCGGTGAGTCTTTCGGTTCACACGGGCGGGTTGAACGTGACGTCGAGCCCATCGGGCGCGCAGGTTCGCCTGTTGGGCAGTGATGGCCGGGAGGTGACCCGATGGACAGGCAGTCGCAGGATGGAGGACCTTCCGGTGGGCCGTTACAAGCTGGATGCGAGCGCGGCGGGGTATCATTCTCGTACAACGGACTTGCAGGTACGCCATAACGAGGCGACGAGCGTGCGCTTGGAACTGGAGCTTGATTATCACAGGGATACCGGCACGGCCGTTGTGGAAGTAAGGAACCCTCGGACCGGGCGCGTGTGGATGGACCGGAACCTGGGGGCCAGCCGGGCGGCGAGGTCATCGACTGATTCACAGGCCTATGGCGACCTGTATCAGTGGGGCCGCGAGGCGGACGGTCACCAGAAACGAAACTCACCAACCACTTCTACATTGAGCCGTTCCGACCAACCGGGTCACGGTAGCTTTATTCTGAGCAGTCGTGATACCAATTGGAACTGGCGCAACCCTCAGAACGACAATTTATGGCAGGGGGTAAACGGAATTAACAACCCGTGTCCGCCCGGCTACCGTCTGCCAACGGCTGCGGAGTGGGAGGCCGAAAGAAGAAGCTGGAGCAGTAACAACAGCGCAGGGGCGTTTGCCTCTCCGCTCAAGTTGCCCCTGGCGGGCCGCCGCAGCCGCAGCAGTGGTTCGCTCTTCATTGTCGGCTCCAGCGGCTACTATTGGTCTAGTACCGTGTCTGGTTCTAGCGCACGGTTCCTGACCTTCAGTAGCAGCTATGCCAATATGGTCAGCTACTACCGGGCGTACGGATTCTCTGTGCGTTGCACTAAGGATTAACACCACTTTGACACTTTGCCTGACCGTTCCGAAGGACGGGCAGGCGGGTCAAACCCGCGTAAGCGGGTCGGATTATTACAATAGCAAAATGATGACGGTCAGAAAAACAAGAACAATCAACTTATTTTTGGGCTTTATTTTTTTATTATTGGGTAGCGTAATCTGGCCCACACTGGATACATATGGCCAGACTGCGGAAGCAATCCATGTTCGCCTGAGCGATGAGCAGGGCCGGCCGGTGGAAAATGCTTTGATACAAATGAGGATTGAAGAATCAGAGTCGGTTGGCCCGCCACGCAGGAGGCCCATGACCATTTATTTTCGCCATCTCAGAGATGGGCGATACGAAAGCAGAGGTGAGCTTCCATCGGGAGAAAACCTTCGGGTGCGCTTGATGGCCGATGCTCCGGGGTTTGAGCTTGAAAATGAGATTTGGTCTTTAGCCGAACTTAAAAAAAGGACACCGGTAATAGAGCTAAAAAAACAGGAAGAAGACGATTCACAGGATCAGCAGGGGCAAACGGATCCGCACGCATGGGAGCTGCAGCCCGACCCGCAGGACCTGCAAACGGACATGGAACTCTTTCCACAAACCGACCAGGGCACTATTGTAGACGACGGCATTCTGATTGCTGTACCGACCGAGGGCACCAATCTGGAAAACAGTAGAATCAGGCTCACCAGCAGCGCCGGTGTTCCGCTGGAAACGGCTGATGTCCGGTTCAGGTTTGAGGACAGAGACTCCCCGCTTGGACGCTCTGTAAGCATTGAGCTTTCGCATGAAGGCCGGGGACGCTACAGGGCAAGTCAGACACCTGTTGGGGCAGACGCATACAGAGTCAGCGTTCAGGTCATGGCTGATGATCACCAGCCCATAGACAAAATTGTCTCCGAAAATGCCGCACCACCTGTTACCGAATCAATAAATGTATTCCACAACAATTATTTCGAGCGGTGCCTGGGCCGGTTGGACGGACGCCCACACACCTATCCCGACTCGCCCTGGAACGATTGCACGGTGGATGCGGATCGGCTTATTGAGTCTTTCGGTACCGAACAGCGTGATATCAGATACACGATTACCAACAGGACCAGCATGTATCCGGTATACAAATATGCCCCGGATATCGATCATGCCATAGAGAATATCGAGATATATGCGGCACGCGAAAATGCCTATGAATCCATTTTGGAGCAGCTCTTCCGGGGTACGGCCCTAACTTTGGCGACGGCTCAGAGTCAGGAACTTTCCGATTGGTTGGATCAGCACATGCGCACAAACGATGATTTATCAAAGGCGGCTCTGTCGGCCCGGGGCACGCAGTTGATTGCCGGATTCTCCGAAACGCTGCAGGATTTTGGAGAGGCGTTTGAACTCATTGGCGCGACACTGGATTTGGAACGTGCGTTTCGCCAGGGTTCCATGGACGGGGTACTGATGTATCTGGCTTATCAGAGTACGGCCGGTGATATCCTGGACCGTTTGGAGCTAATGATTCGCCACAGTGACTCCTGGCTGGCCAATGACGAGGCACTGCAATATGCTTTGAGGGACATAAGATTTGAGTTTGAACAAACCCGCGAAGAAAACATGGAACAGATGGCCCGGGCGGTGGCTAACAATACGGTCACTGAAACGGTGGGGAATATTTTATTGGGTATGGCTCTCAAGACCGCATTAAACCAGGCCGGTATTACTGTGGCAAGTTTGGTAACCGGCAAAGCCGCGCCTGCTGTAGTGGCCGGTTCTGTGAAGGTGGCAGTGGCCCTGGTGGTCATTGATTTTATTCAATCAGCATTAAGAGCTCATGAACAGCGAACGTTGTTGGCGACGGCCCTGCAGATGGATCGCTATCTACTGGAAGGGGTGCCTGACCGATTCGAATCCGGCCGGGCAGGCCGATATGGTGATGAACAGCTGACCGACATGCTCATCCGTATGCAACTTGGTTTGCTGTTTAATGAGGCCCGGGCTGCCATGTATGCCGGGGAGCACCGCACCTGGATCGGTTATCAGTTCCGGTACTCCGAAGCGGGAGCGGTCAGTCCGACACAAGCCTATGAGTTGCGCATGGTAGAGATCAGTCGGGAGAAGTCGGCACGGGCTGAAGCAGACCTGGAGCGGCTGGCACAGGAGATATTCCGCAGGCAGCGGATAGAAGAGCCGGTGACGGACAGAAAAGAGGACAAGCCGCCGAGTACAGAACCTGTTGATACGGTTGCTGACGAGCAACCTGAACGCGAAACAGTAAGCCCGCCGTCTGTTGGTGACTGGCCAAGGGATACCGATACGGAGATCGTTGAAGTCACTAATCCTGCGACCGGCCGGGTGTGGATGGACCGTAACCTGGGGGCCAGCCGAGTGGCTACCTCATCTACTGATTCCCAGGCCTACGGTGATTTGTACCAGTGGGGCCGTCCGGCGGACGGGCACCAGAAGCGCAATTCGCCAACATCCAGTACCTCGAGCAGTTCCGACCAACCGGGCCATAGACGATTTATTTTAAGCAGCCGTGATGCCAATTGGGACTGGCGCAGTCCACAAAACGATGATCTGTGGCAGGGGGTAAACGGGATCAACAATCCTTGTCCTGTGGGTTACCGCTTGCCTACGGAAGCGGAATGGAATGCCGAGAGGAGTAGCTGGAGCAGCAACAACGCGTCCGGTGCGTTTGCCTCGCCGCTCAACTTGCCCCTGGCGGGCCGCCGCGGCGGCAGCAGTGGTTCGCTCTTCGGTGTCGGCTCCTACGGCCTCTATTGGTCAAGTTCTGTGTCTGGTAGCGTCGCGCGGGACCTGTTCTTCATTAGCAGCAATGCCAACATGTACAGCAGCACTCGGGCGTTCGGACTCTCTGTGCGTTGCACTAAGGATTAACCCGGTGGAATACGATTTGAACAGTTTAGACCATAGCTTGCTTTTGGATAAGGGATGTTCAAATCGTACGGGTATAAGATGGATTATGAAGTATGATTATATTGTTTTTTTATATACCCGTATTCCACGCGGGTAAACCCTTTGACACTTTGCATGGCCGGATGGGAAGGCCAGCCAACTTTGCGAAAGCGGGCATTATTTAAAATAAGACATTATGAATTGACCTGAAGCTGTCCCGATCGTCAGCAATCAAGCAATTAGCGGTAAAACATGATCTATTCCAGCCATCACATACGCGAGTTTTTATCCGAACAGTTTTCCAATATTCGGTTTTTAGAAGCCGATTCGACTACTACCGGGCGATACCGTGAAAAGCATATCATTATTTTTGAATATGAAAATATTGCAGGCAAGAAATGCGTGCTGAAGTTCTTTTCCCTGCAATACGTCGAGCCATCCGATCAGCAGCGCGAAAAAGAAAGTCTTCTTCGGGAGTTTCAAATCATAAGTAAATTTGACTCCCACCCCAACGTCGTCCGGGTGTACGACGCCAACGAGCTGCGGCGCGGCGGAAAGCTGATCGGCTTCTACATCACCATGGAGAAGTTTGATACCACGCTTTCAGACCTTCTGAAGGCCAACGAGGAGTTTGGCCCGGATCAGGTGACCTTGTTTCTGGAGCAGATGGACCGGGTGCTTTATACCGCTCATTATGAACTGGACGAGCCGATCGTGCACTCGGACATCAAGCCGGCCAACATCGGGGTGCGCCGTGGCAGGGACGGGGGATATGAATATGCACTGATGGATTTTGACGTGTCGGTCTCCCTGGAGCGCAAGAGCACCGACGGAGATTCGTTCACTTTGTCGAACAAGGCCTCGCTTAAAGGGATCACCCTGGCCTATGCCCCGCCGGAGCAGGTGATGGCCTACCTGCACCGGAGTGGGGACATCTCCAACCGGGTGGACGTGTATGCGGTGGGAGCGATCGCCATGCAGATGCTTACCGGAAGTGCGCCGGTAAAAGACGCCAATCAGATGTACTACCGCTTGCCGTTTGATCAGCTTCCAAAGGAGTGGCGTCCGGTCTTTGAGCGGCTGTGTGCCCCGGACGCGGGACATCGATCGCGTCGGGTGGCCGATGGTCTGCAGACCCGGGGGCAGGACCTTCCGGCGCCGGGCGGCCAGACCGGGGCCGATGATCAGGCGACAATGCTGGTCAAAGGCCGGGGTTCGGGCTCGCAACCCGGCCAGGCAGAAAGGGCAGCCGGCACTCCAAAACAAACAAAAGGGTCGGGCTTGTGGCCGCGCCGGGCCGATGCAGATCGAACCCGCAGGCTGATTTTTGTGGCCATAGGGGTGCTTGCGGTGGTGTTGGTCGGACTGGTGGCGGTTTACTTGACAGGAAGTGATGCATTGCCAGGTGGTTATGGTTCCAGCGATCCGGTCCAGATTGTGATCCAGAGCAGCCCGGGCGGTGCAGTGGTGAAGATCGACGGTGAGCCGGTGGGCCGGACCGATGATCAGGGCGAGTTGGTAACCCGGGCCGTTGTGGGTGAGCGGGACATATCGCTGGAGCTGGAAGGCTATGAACCGGCTGGCCGGCGGGTGATGATAAGCCAGGAAGGGTCAAACCGGTTTGGCTTCAGTCTGTCGGAACAAACGGGGCGGTTGGATTTGCGCATAGAGCCGGAAGATGCAAGCGTGCAGATCGACGGGGAGGCAGTGGAGGCCACCGGGCCCCTGGAGCTGGCTGTGGGCAGCCATAGCCTTCGGGTAAGCCGCAGCGGATACGGCACCTATGAAGAACAGTTAGAAATAGAACAGGGTCAGACGCTGGTGTTGCCGGTGAGTTTGGTATCCGAGCCCGGTGGACTGGCCTTTACGGTAAGCCCGTCGCATGCGAGCGCGGTGCTGAGGGCCAGCCAGGGCGGGGAGGTGGCGCGTTGGACGGGTAACCGTCGCATGGAGAATCTGGAGGCGGGCCGCTACCGTATTGAGGTTGAGGCCGGGGATCATGACTCTCATAGTGGGCACGTGCAGATTGATCGGGGCCAGATGCGTGAGTATTCGGTGAGGCTTGAGGTTCAGACGGGCGGGGTGCAGGTGAGCGTGGAGCCGGTGGATGCACAAGTAATATTAAGCGACAGCGAAGGTCGCAAGGTGGAAAGCTGGCAGGGAGAAAAACTATTGAGGGAGTTGCCGGTGGGCAGCTATCTGCTGGAAGCGAGTGCCGCTGGCTATGAAACGCAATCCAGGCAGATTGAAATACAAGGCGGGGAAACCTCGAGCGTCGAAATGGTGCTGCCAATCCATACCCATATGGGTATGGAAGTGGTGGATGTGACCAATCCGGCGACGGGTCGAATCTGGATGGACCGCAATCTGGGGGCCAGCCGGGCAGCTACGTCTTCTACCGATGCTGAGGCATATGGTGATTTGTACCAGTGGGGGCGCGCGGCCGACGGTCATCAAAAGCGCAATTCACCAACAACCAGCAACCTGAGTAGCTCCGACCAGCCGGGCCATGGTAGCTTTATTCTGAGCAGTCGTGATACCAATTGGGATTGGCGCAGTCCACAAAACGATGATCTGTGGCAGGGGGTAAACGGGATCAACAATCCTTGTCCGTCTGGATACCGACTACCCACAGAAGCAGAATGGGAAGCCGAGCGAGGAAGCTGGAGCAGTAATAATGCCGCCGGTGCGTTTGCCTCGCCGCTCAAGTTGCCCCTGGCGGGCTTCCGCTACTCCAGCAGTGGTTCGCTCTTCGCTGTCGGCTCCGGCGGCCGCTGTTGGTCGAGTTCTGTGTCTGGTAGCGGCGCACGGGGCCTGGGCTTCGGTAGCAGCACTGCCGGCATGGGCAGCTACAGTCGGGCGCGCGGATACTCTGTGCGTTGCACTAAGGATTAACACCACTTTGACACTTTGCCTGACCGTTCCGAAGGACGGGCAGGCGGGTCAAACCCGCGTAAGCGGGTCGGATGTAACTCTATTACGGATATAGAAAGATGAAAAAAACAGTTACGTTGTATTTTTAAGTAAAGTTGTCTTAGCCATAATGAAATCACACGGATGTTCGTCCTCTGACGAAACGACCTATACCCTGAGCATCGAGGTATTTCCTTCGCAGAGCGGTTCGGTTAATGGCTCCAGTGTGTACGAGGAAGGGACGACTATCACCATCACCGCCACGGCCAACGGTGGCTAATTTATAAAAATCTGTCCAATCATTCCCTGCCATCTCAAAAGAAGCTCAGCAGGACAAAGGAATAGATCGGTAGCTGCCGTGATTATAGTATCAGTGAGTGATGCGACATCCTG
>JASCXY010000310.1 GCA_030012235.1 Balneolaceae bacterium ANBcel3
TCAGCATGGCAATACTACAGGTGGCCGGCTGGAAGATGAAATGTTGAAAGCAGCTGTTGAACTGCTAATTACAACCGGTGATTCCAGATTTGCTGATGCCATTGATGAGCTTCTTCCGGAAATTGAACCGTTTTTTGCTCAGTTTGGCGGCAATGCTTTTATGCTCATGGCAGCACTACCTCACATGGACGATGCATACAGATCCAGAATGGAAGAGCTGACCCGTGAGTACAGAGAGAATCTTCGTGAAACGGAAAAAGAAAACCCGTTTGGAGTTCCTGTTACCCGGGGTGGATGGGCCGGAGCCGGCACCGTTATCGGTTTTGGTATCAATAATTATTGGCTCCATAAACATTTCCCGGATATTGTTGAAGCAGAACTGGTCTTCAGAGCCCTTGATTTTATCTT
Organism: Balneolaceae bacterium ANBcel3; assembly: GCA_030012235.1. Lineage (GTDB taxonomy): Bacteria > Bacteroidota > Rhodothermia > Balneolales > Natronogracilivirgulaceae > JASCXY01. The sequence continues at coordinate 409 of JASCXY010000310.1, forward strand.
CGGTACGCATCCGGGATCCAATTATTCTCTTGTTTCCGGGGTAGGTGCAGATTCTCAAACCGTTGCATACGGTATGAACCGAGCGGATTTCTCCTTCATCCCCGGCGGCATTGTCCCGGGTATGTTGATTTTACCACCAGACTTCCCCGAAAACCGGGATAACTGGCCGTTTTTCTGGGGACAAAACGAGTATGTAATTACAGTAGGAGGCAGCTATATGTTCCTCGCTAATGCAGCCAGGTCGCTATTGAATAATTAATATTCTTTTGTTCCTTACTTGATGTAAAAAGAAGGGAAGCCGGAAATGGGCTTCCCTTTTTTTATGGCCTTTCTAAACATCTTTTCAGCAGATCATACAATAAAACCTACAATACGATGTATAGAAGCTCTATATTTTAAACAAACCATATTATTATACCATATGGTTTCACTATATTATCAACTATGCTTTGCTGTTTCGTGTATGTATCACTTAGCCCATGCACGTCCCTCTGCACTACGCCTCCATTCAAAATATGCATCCATTACCCACAGTGATTCTTCATCGGGAACAGGGCCGGTATACGCTCTTTGGCCAAGATACATGACCACCGGATCCTCGCTGGTAAATGCCGGCCACTCCGGCACCCCTTCTCCGTTTGGATGCCCATACTTTGCAAAATTTGTCCAGTAGGTGGCCATTACATTTGAAATTTCCAGATCCGATGGAGACACTCGGGGATCTTCCGCATCCAAGGTCATAAACACATAAGGGACGTCCACTCCATGGGGAGTACCATGATCGGCTTGAGGAGAATCCTCGGGATATTCGGGATGTTGATCAAAATAATAGAGAAAAACGGGGGCTTCTCCCGTTTCAGATTGTAAACGTGCCCATGCCCAGGTTGGCCATCCAAAGGCCGCATCACGCATCAGGTTTCTTGCACTTCTTGGAACAGATTGTTCCCCTGCCGGATAAGCTTCCAACAGAGCATCGGCATAGGGTCCAAATCGCGTTCTTACCCCTTCGATATAGGCCTCCGGTGAATTACCGGGAGAAAAACTGAGGCCTTCGTCTGAGTTGTAGCCAATAAGTACAGGAACATCGTTATAATTACCTGCTTCATAAAGCCTGTATTGATCATCCAGAATCACATATCCATCCACGATGGGCCATCCTCCGGGCATCGTCCAGCCTTGCGGAATGAGTTCTTCCGCCTCCAGTTTCCGAAGTTCATCCACAGAAGAAAGGCCAAAACTTTCAACATAAGCAATGCCATCCTCTTCCGCCTGTTTCAGCGTCTTCATATTCTCTCCGGGATATGTGGTCGCACGAGTTGGACCAAATGAACCACCGCTTTGCGAGATGGCGCCATGAATCAATCCTTCAGCTAATGGGGAGGCGGCCAGCATACTCACCGAAATTCCTCCTGCCGACTCGCCAAAAATAGTCACATTACCAGGATCACCTCCAAACAATGCAATATTTCTCTGAATCCACTCTAAACCAGCAATCTGATCGAGCAAACCATAATTCCCTGAAGTTCCCTGAGGGCTCTCCGCACTTAAATCAGGATGAGCAAGAAAACCAATCTGACCCACTCTGTACGCAATGCTCACGACGACAACTCCTTTACGTGCTAAATGTTCGCCATTGTGAACCGGATCCGACGTAGAACCAAAGCTGAATCCTCCGCCATAAATCCAGACCAGAACCGGCAGCTGTTCATCCGGTGATTTAGCCGGAGTCCAGATATTTAGATAGAGGCAATCTTCACTTTTTCCAGAAACTGGGTTACCTCCCTGCATAGGCGCCGGAGCATAAACGGTAGTTTCTTTGATGCCT
>JASCXY010000311.1 GCA_030012235.1 Balneolaceae bacterium ANBcel3
CCTGGAAATTTGTCCGGCGGATGAACGACCGGAGGTTTGTTTCGCAGGGCGATCCAATGTTGGTAAATCCTCCGTTATTAATGCGCTGACACGCCGGAAAAAACTGGCTCATACCAGTAACTCTCCGGGAAAGACCCGCAGCCTGAACTATTATCTCATTGATGACTCCTGGCACCTTGTGGATATGCCGGGCTATGGATATGCAAAGGTATCCAAAAAGGAACAGGCGCGGTGGGGTAGAGAGATGAAACGATACCTGGAAAATCGCGAGCAACTGGAACTTGTTGTCGTTCTTTTGGATATTCGTCACAAACCCTCATCGCTGGATGAGGAGTTTATCTTCTGGCTGGGTGAACACCAAATTCCCTTTTGCATTCTCCAAAACAAAACGGATAAAGTTTCCAAGAACAGTGCTCAGAAAAAGTATAAAGAGCTTTCTGCATTGTTGGATAGTTTCAATATAGAGGTCCCTGTATTTCAGGGCAGTGCCGGACAACCGGAATCCATGGATGAGCTGCTTCATTTTATTCTGGATTTTGTGGCCCCCGAATCCTGAATGATCCTTTCTGATTGTATTTTTAAATACAATTGAAAGTGTCAAAAGCATTCTATTGACAATCTGCTTATATTAGCACGTCTGATCCGGTTAATCATGCCGCTTCTGTGGGTAATCCTATTTCTTCCCAACCCTTTCAGGCGTTTATTCGATCACGTTTGTTGCGCAAATGATACCCCATTTAACGGGAATATCGGATCTTTTTTCTCTCTGAACCATGAAATTATAAAAACATTTAATGATGGCTTATAAAGCACTTTTACTGGATGGTGTTGATGCAGTTTGCTCCCAGGTTTTTAAAGAAAGGGGTTTTGAAGTAACCGAATCCCCCAAACTGCCGGAAGAAGAACTAAATAAAATTATCGGAGAGTACGATGCCATGGTCGTCCGTAGTGCAACGAAAGTCACGGCTGACCTCCTTACACATGCAAAAAAAATGCAGGTCGTCGGACGAGCGGGTGTAGGTGTCGATAACATCGACCTGGATGCGGCAACCCGAATGGGTGTCCTGGTCATGAATACCCCGGACGGCAACACCATTTCAACAGCAGAACATACGTGTGGACTTATACTCGCGCTTTCCCGAAATATTCCAGCTGCGGTCGCTTCTCTGAAAGAAGGACGATGGGACCGGAAAAAATATATGGGCACAGAGCTTCATGGAAAAACTCTGGGGATTATAGGCCTGGGAAAAATTGGTTCTAATGTCGCCGAGCGCATGAAGTCGTTTGGAATGAACCTTATCGGTTATGATCCCTTCACTACCCGGGAGAAAGCGGAGGAAATGGGAGTAAAAATGTTCGAAATAGAAGAAATTCTTGGGAAAGCGGACTTTATTACGGTTCATACTCCACTTACGGAAAAAACCAAAGGCCTTATCAGCCTGAAAAATGAATCCAAAATTAAACCGGGTATCCGGCTCATTAACTGTGCCCGTGGTGGTATTTATACAGAAGAAGACCTGCTCCCGCTCATCGAAAAGGGTGTTATTGGCGGAGTTGCTCTTGATGTTTATTCTAATGAACCTCCCGCCGGGGAACTGGCAGAAATCTTAAAACACCCGGCCATTATCTGTACACCTCACCTCGGGGCATCTACCCAGGAAGCTCAAGGGAAAGTTGCTGAGCAAGTGGCCGTTCAAATTGCAGATGCCATAGAACACAAAGGCTTCCAGGGCAGCCTGAACGGAAAATCTATTGCATTGAGCACCAACAGTGAAGTGCAGCCGTTCCTCGAACTCGCAGAACGATTTGGACGTTTATTATCTCAAATAGCACCCAAGCATATTGAAGAACTTTCCATTACATACAGTGGAACATGTGCCAGGCATTCAACGGTATTAACCGACTCTCTTATGAGCGGGTTTATCAAAGACAGTGTGGATGATGTGGTCAATCTGATTAACGCCCGCTATCATGCGGAAAAACGGGGTCTGAAGATTTCAGAAACCATCAGCAAAGACAAAAAGACTTATTCGGATCTGATTTCAGTGGATCTCGGCCCGAATGCCGAATACAGAGTACTTGCGGCAACCCCCTTTGGAAATAATGATTACCGGATCGTATCCATCGACGGCTTTAGTATTGAGATTCACCTCGAGGGAGAAATCATTATCTACCGGAACATTGACAAACCCGGTATGCTTGCTGCAACG
>JASCXY010000312.1 GCA_030012235.1 Balneolaceae bacterium ANBcel3
AATCGAGATGGGATATATGAGTTGACGGAATCCAATATGCAACAAATACAAGGAGGTTTTGTCGCCATAGTATGGGGTGGAGCAGTAATTCTAAAAAGCTCAACTGTAAAATCATTGTTCTTTGCCGGGATGGCGGCAGGTGGAACAGGTGCTGCAGCAGCATTGTGAAAAATCAAAAATCTAAAACCCAAATATTTTTAACATGAAAGCTATAAAAATTAAGAAAAATAACTTAAAGTCATTAGATTATAGTGAAGCGCAACAAATAAATGGTGGGTTTGCAAAAGTTGCGGTAGGCTGGAAAGTTGCTGCTGGACTTGGAGTAATTGGACTCGGAGTATTGGTTGGTGCTTGTGCAGTATATGGCGCCTTTAAACTAGTTCAATGTTTTACAGATTAAACATCTATGAAAGAGTCCAAAGAATCAAAGAGCATATTTAAAGAAGAAGTCATAGTTAAACTATTGCTGATTGGAATGTTTATCGGTGGTGCAGCAATGTTTTTTTATTTGAACTTCTGACGTTTTGCTCAAAACTAAAAACGTATCAGCAGGATTTTGTAATAGCGCAAAATCCTGCTGCCTGTTTATAAGAGGCTTGGCTTAATAGTTTAAAAGTACATCCATTAAGCCTTAGGTCATCTTGCAAAAAATATGGAGCCGTTTTATTCTGCAAGATGACGGCATACGAATATATCTGATTTCATGACAGCGAGAAACGAGGCTTCTTGTACACTCGCAAACAAGAGGTGTGTGGACAAACTTCTAACCTGTACATACAAAGCTGCTCAGATACAGATCCAACCCTCCGTTTATCTATAGAAATATAGACGTAAACTCAGCGGCGGGAACCTGCTTCTTGTTTTTTATCGTCCTTTTCCCGTCAGAAACCCGGGTCACCGCACACTCTTTCGCGATGCAACAGTCACCGTTTTCATTGGGCGTATACCCCTTACAGACGCGGAGGACATCCGGAGATATCTCATCAATAATTACTATGCGTCCGTCGCCGCTTTTCAGACGGCCTAACTCAAACTTTCCATCTAAAACATGATAGCCTTTCGCGGTGAATTCATTAGAGACCAGCTCCGCAATATCTTTCACAAGACGGATACTGTCCTCGATTTCTTTTCGGCTCATTGCTCCGGTTTCTTCGAGCGCCTCAAAAGTGATCAGCACATCCACATCTCCTTTTGTCCACGCCTCAACAACTTTATGTGTGTTCTTGCAAGGCTGTACAAACGGATACCTTCTCCAAAAACTTCCTGTAGCATTGTTTCTCCAGGTGAATTCGAGATTCATCAATGGAGAAGCACCGGGCAGATCCGGATCCGCCGGCGGCAGGCTTAACGCTTCTGCTGGTTCGACAACCATCTCACAGTCACTGATGGTTTCAATGTAGTGGGAGGGAATATTTTTTTCTTGTAACAGCTTAAAAAAGTAGGTCGCAAAACGGCAGGCTATAGCACCTTTTCCGGGGATTTCTCCAACAACGGTATCGTATCCCGGATCAAAAACAGGTTTGCCATCCTGAAAATAACCCGTTGCCCCATCCTTAAATAAAAGCAGGTACTTACCTTTGTATGCTCCGTCATTAATTAAAAAAACATCCTTTGATTTTCCGCTGTACAATAGTTGTCGATCCATGGTTCTCCTCTGAAGTTTTAACTCAAATAATTATGTGTTGGCAAAAAATAGTAAAAATGAATCAGCTTTGTTTGATATAAAAAAACAAGTTGCCGGATTATGATTTTTAAGTGTTTCTGAAAACAAAACCTTACACTAAAATAAATTTTGTTTCTAAAAAACAGTATTTTAGACGCATTTATGTAGAGTGGGTCTATAAAACTCCCATTGTAAAGGATGTGAAACGTAAAACATGGTAGAAAAAGCAAAAAACGTATTCATGCAGGCCATTGGCCCGGGCTTTTTGATGGCCGGAGCTGCCATTGGCGTATCTCATCTTGTTCAGGCAACCAGGGCAGGTGCGGAATATGGGTTTTCTCTTTTTTGGCTGTTGTTACTTGCCGTTGTTTCAAAATATCCTTTTATGCAATATGGACCAAGATATGCAGCGGCTACCGGTAATCATCTCGTTCATGGATACCGTCAGTTAGGTAAAACAGCGTACTATACGTATGTCGTAATTACGATCGGAACCATGTTCATTATACAGGCAGCCGTAAC